>JAFXCU010000146.1 GCA_017521345.1 Ruminiclostridium sp.
CCATCTGCTTCTGGATGAAGTCCTCAGCGAAGTCCTCACAGGCCTGACGGAACTCAGGCACGGACATGTTCTTGTTGACCTTCTTCTTGGAGTTCTCGATGGCACGCTCGATGGGCAGGCCGTGGTTGTCCCAGCCGGGGACATAGGGGGTGTAGTAGCCCATCATGGCGTGGGAGCGGACGATGAAGTCCTTCAGGGCCTTGTTCAGGGCGTGACCCATGTGAATGTAGCCGTTGGAGAAGGGAGGGCCGTCATGGAGGTTGAAGCGGGGCTTGTCCTTGTTCTTCTTCAGCAGCTCGCCGTAGACGTCGATCTTCTTCCAGTTCTCCAGCATACCGGGCTCACGCTTGGGAAGGCCCGCACGCATGGGGAAGTCGGTCTTCGGCAGGTTGATGGTTGCATTAAAATCCTGAGCCATTGTCTTTCATTCCTCTCTGTAAAACAGCAAGGGAACCTGCCCGGTGAGCCGGCCAGGTTCCGCTTTTCAGCACGTTGCTGCGGTGATTTATTCTTCGGTTTCCTGG
The DNA here is from genome assembly GCA_017521345.1 of Ruminiclostridium sp. The sequence continues at coordinate 525 of JAFXCU010000146.1, forward strand.
GTGAAGGGGACCTGGTCAAAGACACGGGTCTCACCCACGGTCTCCAGGACGGGGACCTCAACGGCCTCCTCCTGGGCCACTTCCACCTGTACCTCTTCGGCCGGGGCGGAAATGGGGGCTTCCTCAGCGGGAGCCTCGGGCTGGGCGGCCTGCTCTGCGGTGAGCTCGGACAGGCTGCCGATGTACTTCAGTTCGTTGGTGTACAGCTCCTTGAGCCGGGCGATGTAGGCAGCGGTGGATGCCTTGGCGGCGTCCAGACGGGTCTGCTCGTTGGCCAGGGCGGTCTTCACCCCATCCAGCTGAGCCTGGACCACAGCTTCCTCCTGGGCCATGGCAGCACGGGTCTCTTCGCTCTGGCGCTTGACCTCTTCCACGGCCTCCTCAATGGCGGCCTGCTTCTTGGCCTCGCCTTCCTTGACCATTTCCTCTGCCATCTTCTGGGCGGAGTGCAGGGCACGGCGCATGGCGTCCTCGGTGGCGCGGTACTCCTCGACCTTGTCCACCAGGACCTTCATCTTGTTCTTCAGGGAGAGATTCTCCTGATACAAAGTGCGGTAATCCTCAATGAGGCTGTCCAGGAAGGTATCCACCTGGAGCATATTATATCCGCCGAAGGATGCTTTCGGGAACACATGAGCTTCCGCTTCCTGAGGTGTCATCATACTCTATCACTCCTATCCCTTTGGTGTATGGTGAGGGCGGCTCCTCCGCCCGTTGGTTTCTCTTTCAGGGTGCCCTTAGAAGAAGATCTTGCCGTTCTCCAGCTCGTCCAGCAGGTCGCCTTCGAAGCGGACGTTGTAGGGAGTCACCAGGAAGGTCTGCTTGGCGACCTTCTTGATCTCGCCCTCCTGAGCGTAGGCCACGCCGGACAGGAAGTCCAGCAGGCGGCGTGCCACGTTCTCGTCGGTCTCTTCCAGGTTCAGCACCACGGTGCGCTTGTCACGCAGGTGGTTGGCGATCTCGGCGGCGTTGTCATAGCGCTTGGGCTTGACCAGGACCACCTGGATCTGGGTGGTTGCGTGGATGTTCACGACCTTGCCGCCGGGGTTGCCCTGGGGGGCTGCCTGCTGGCGGGGAGGCTCGTGGTACTCACGGCGGCGGACGGGCTCCTCACGGGGAGGAGGAGGGGGAGCCATATCGGCTGCGTCGTCCTCGTCGTCGTACAGTTCTTCCTCTTCGTCGTAATCATCTTCCATCTCGTCTTCGTAAGGATGGGTGAGGCGCTTGAGTTCATCTAAGAATCCCATGGTTTTGGTAACCCCCTAAAATTAGTGAAAAAATGGCATGGCAGAAAAGCCTCATCCCTGAGGCTTCCAGGGCGGACGGGCGCCGAACAGAGCCGTGCCCACACGCACCATGGTAGACCCTCCCTCGATGGCGAGAGGATAGTCCCCGCTCATACCCATGGAAATGCAGTCTATATTAGGGTTATTATCCCCTAATTTCTCCTTCATGTCAACAAAAAGCTGATAAGTTTCTTTGAAAAAGCCTCGATTTTCTTCATCGGTGGAAGCGGCAGGGGGGATGCACATGATGCCCCGCAGTCTCAGGTGGGGGCATTCCATGGCGTGGTTGGCCAGGACCATGATCTCATCGATGCCTGCGCCCCCCTTGCTCTCCTCGTCGCCAATGTTCACTTCCAGCAGAATATCCTGGATCACGTCCACCTTGGCGGCCTGCTTTTCCACGGCGTCCATGAGGCGGATGGAGTCGATGGACTCGATCATGTCCACCTTGCCCACCACGAACTTGACCTTGTTGGTCTGCAGATGGCCGATGAAGTGGACCTTGGCCCCCTCATAGGCGTTGTCCTCCAGGTGGGCCACCAGCTCCTGGACACGGTTCTCGCCGCAGACGGTGATGCCCGCCTTGATGGCGTTGCGGATGGTCTCGGAGGTCTGGACCTTGGTGGCGGCCACCAGGGTGATCTCCTCGGGGTTTCTTCCTGCGGCCAGGGCTGCCTGGCGCATGTTCTCCTTCACCGCCGCCACGTTTTCGGCGATGACTTCATAGCTTTTGGTTTCTGGCATAGTTTATTTTACCACCTTTCCATCATGTAACTCGGCGACGGCGAGGATGACCTCGTCACCGGTCCGAAGGATCCTTTCGTCGGTCTCATCGGTCGGGGCAGGCTTGACCAGGTAGCAGACGTCGTTTTCTGCCAGGATCTTCACCGGCCGGAACCAGGCGTTGTAGCCGTTGACCACGAAGACGCCGATCTCGTCCTCGTAGACCCGGAGGGCCTCCTTGGGGATGAGCAGACCCTCGTCGCTCTGGAAGATCAGGCGGCAGCTCTCCTGGCGGAGTTCGCCGGCCTCGTGCTCGTCACGGCTGGAGCGGAGGGTCACCACCGCCTGACCTCTGTGGGTCTCACTGATGGTCTCCACTTCCATTTCCAACGTCTTGGAGAGGGCGTTGAAGTAAACGCCTACGCTGTCACCCGGGTCCATCTGGTCTGCCGCCTCACCGGGGACGGTGACGGCATAGTACCACTGCGGGTTGGTGACCAGCTTGCCCAGGGTATTGCTGTTATCCAGGGGGACCAGCTCCGAAAACTCTGCCAGGCCCTCGGGGGAGATGCCCACCAGAGAGTCCGGGTTCAGGAGGGTCTCATACCCGTCCAGATGAGAGGAAAACATCCCCGCTTCGGCCGCCGTGATGGTGGTGGCGCCGTCCTGATAGTTCTGGAGGGTCTCATATTTGGCGGTCAGGTCACCGGCCGAGGCGTTCATCTCGGCAGCGGCGGCGTTGGACACCAGGTACTCCCGGCGGAGGATGAGCTTACGGTAGGTCTCGGTCTCCTCCTGAAGGTTGGAGTAGTTGCCCGTGGAGGCAGAGGTGCGCAGATTGGTCATGGCGTCCAGCATCAGGTCCTCCAGGGCAGCGCCCGAGGGGGACCCGGACCAGGTGGCGTACTGGAGGGCGGTCAGGTCGTACTTGGTGCGCAGGTATTCCTCCTGGTTGTCCACATAGTCCTCGTCCTGGTACACCACGGCGATGGACGCCCCCTTGGCCACGTGCTCGCCCTGGTTGCGGCTGAGCTGGATAAGGCCGTCACCGGCGCCGGGCACCGGACGTTCCCACCGGACCACCCAGCCCTCGGCTTCTACGCTCTCCTCCATCACATCGGTGAAGGTCACCGTGGTGGGGTAGGAGTTGCGCAGGCCCACCCAGGCAGAGATGGCCAGGTAGATCACGATGGCCGCGATCACCAGGGGCACGATAATTTTTGCAAATATGGAACCCTTAAACTTCATAAGTATGCCTTCCTGTTAGTCGGAGCTCTCCTCCTCCCAGCTCAAAGGCCGCTCGGGCACGATGGTGGAGATGGCGTGCTTGTACACCATCTGCTGCTTGCCGTCGCTGTAGATGACCACCACGAAGGCGTCAAATCCCCGGATCTCTCCCCGGATCTGGAAGCCGTTGACCAAAAAGACCGTGGCCCCCATCCGGCTGCGGCGGAGCTTGGCGAGAAGTAAGTCCTGTAAGTTGCGTTTTCTGGTTTGTACTGCGGTTGCTGTCTGCATGATGACGCACTCCTTTATCTATGGGATGCGTCTATCCTAATCCTTTCTCCCGGAGATATTCCGTCGAATCCCGGAGGACGGATGTAAAGTCTGGCTCTTTTGGTAAATTTATCCAATGCGCTTCCTTGTTCCGTCGGAACCAGGTGAGCTGGCGCTTGGCGTACTGGCGGGAGCGGAGCTTCACTTCCTCGGCGGCAGCCTGGAGGTCTCCGCCGTTGTCCACGGCGTCGGTCATCTCCTTATAGCCGATGGCCTGCATGGCAGTGGAGTCGGCAGGAACGCCGGCGGCCAGGAGGGCCTTCACTTCCTCCACCAGGCCCATCTCCATCATCACGTCCACCCGCCGGTCGATCCGGGCGTAGAGATCGGCCCGGTCGGCGTAGGTGAGGGTGATGGTCAGGGCCTCGTACCGGGGCGGGATGGCCTGGGTCTCCAGGTTGTGCTGGGTGATGGTCTTGCCGGTCTCGTACCAGATCTCCAGAGCACGGATGATCCGCCGCTCGTCGTTGGGGTGGAGCTTCCGGGCGGCCTCTGGGTCGATTTTTTGCAGGTCCTCCCACAGGCCGGGAAGTCCCCCCTCTGCGGCGATCTTCTGGAGACGTTCCCGCTGACCGCTCTCGGGCCGGAAGGCCGAGAAGGTGCGGCCGGCGCAGAGGGAGTCGATGTACTGGCCAGTGCCGCCCACCAGGATGGGGACCTTGCCCCGGGCCAGGATGTCGTCCACGCAGGCTCCGGCCTCTTCCACATACCGGGCCACGCTGTAGTTCTCTCCCGGGTCGGCAATGGCCATCATGTGGTGGGGGATGCCCTCCATCTCTTCCTCCGAAGGACGGGCGGTGCCGATGGCCATGTCCCGGTAGATCTGCATGGAGTCGGCGGAGACCACCTCGCCGTCCAGGGCCTTGGCCAGGGCGACACCTAATTTGGTTTTTCCCGTGGCGGTGGGGCCACAGATGACAACGATCTTGGGGGGCATGACAGGCCTCCTTTTCTTCCTTCTGACGGCTATTCGTAGGGGCGGATAGTATCCGCCCGACCCACTTTCCTTGTAAACGCCGCGTTGGCGGGCGGCTGATAGCCGCCCCTACATGGGATAGCGCCTCAATGGGGGTGCAAATTCACGCCCGCTTGAACTGCTTTTCCAGCTGGGCTCTGGTCATGGTGATGGCCACCGGGCGGCCGTGGGGGCAGTACTTCACCTGGCCGGTGACCACAGCTTTGGCCACCACCATCAGCTCCTCCCGGCTGTTCTTCTGGCCGCCCTTCACGGCGGCCTTGCAGGCCATGGTGTGGAGGACGGCATCCCGGGCGCTGTCCGGGTCGGTGGGGTCTCCCAGCAGGAGCTGGGCTGCGATCTCACACAGGGCCTCCTCGGCCTGACCGGGCTCTAAGTAGTCCGGGACCTCCCGGACGGCCAGGGACCCGCCGCCGAAGTCGGTGCAGGCAAAGCCGTACCGCTCCAGCAGGTCCAGGTTCTCCAGAAGGACGGCACCCTCCTCGGGGCCAGGGGTAAAGACCACGGGAGCCAGAAGGGTCTGGGCCATGGGCTGGTAGCCGGATTCCTTCATCCGGTCAAAGTTCAGTCGCTCGTGGGCGGCGTGCTTGTCGATGAGGAGGATCTCATCTCCCCGTTCCACGATCAGGTAGGTGTTCAGGACCTCTCCGGCCAGACGCCAGGGGGCCTCCTCCTGGACCGGGGGCGGCAGGGGATCGGGCTCCCGCACCACCGGCTCCACCGGCGGGGCGGGCATCCGGATCTGCTCCGGCTGGGGTTCCGGCGGGGCCGGGGGTGTATGGAGGGGTGCACGGGGTGTCTCCACCGGCGGCACCTTGGGTTTTTCAACAATTTCCACCGGTTTTTCCACATTTCTGGGGAAAACTGTGGATTTCCCGGCGAAATCCGGGGAAATCCCCTCTTTCTTCGGGGGAGGCGGGGTGTACGCCGGGGTGGATTCCTTCTCCACCGGGCGCAGGATGGAGGGGGACGTCAGCCGCCCGCTGTCCCGAAGAGAGGTGCTCTTCCGGAACTCCTGGGCGGACATCCGGGCAAAGCCGCCGCTGTTCCCGGTGGCCTTGGGGGCAGGGGCGGGGGGCGGCGGGGGAGCCGTGGGCTTGGGCGGGGTCAGCTCCATGCCGGGGTGGCGGTCCTCCCCCTTGAGGGCAGAGAGGACGGCGTAGTAGACCCCGTCAAAAACCTTTCGCTCGTAGAGGAACTTCACCTCGGTCTTGGCCGGGTGGACGTTCACGTCCACGGTGGAGGGCTTCACTTCCAGCTGGAGGACACAGCCGGGGAACTTGCCCACCATCTTCTGGTTCTCATAGGCCTTTTCCAGGGCGGTCATCAGCAGCCGGGACTTCACCTGGCGGCCGTTCACAAAGAAATGCTGGTAGCTGCGGGTGCCCCGGCAGCAGGCGGGCAGGGAGACGAACCCGGACACGGTGACCTCCTCGGCCTCACTGCGGACAGGGGTGAACCCCAGGGCGATATCCCGGCCGAAAACGGCGTACATGGCCGACTTCAGCTTGCCGTCACCGGGGGAGAGAAGCTCCTGCTTGCCGTCCCGGATGAACTTCAGGGCCACCTCCGGATGGGAGAGGGCCAGCTTCTGGACCAGGGCGAACACAGCGGCCCCTTCGGCGGCGTCCCGCTTCATGAACTTCAGCCGGGCGGGGGTGTTGTAGAAGAGATCCCGGACCACCAGAGTGGTGCCCAGGGGGCAGCCGGCCTGATCCTTGGCTACAACCAGACCGCCTTCGATGGACAGGGAGGTGCCCAGGTCCTCCTGGGCGGTGCGGGTGAAGAGCTCCACCCGGGACACGGAGGAGATGGCGGCCAGAGCCTCGCCCCGGAAGCCCAGGGTGCCGATGGCGGCCAGGTCCTCAGAGGTCCGGAGCTTGGAGGTGGCGTGCCGGAGGAAGGCAGTCTCGCACTCCTCCCAGGGGATGCCGCTGCCGTTGTCGGCCACCCGGATGAGGGACATGCCGCCCTTTTGGATCTCTACGGTGACAGAGGTGGCCCCGGCGTCGATGGCGTTTTCCACCAGTTCCTTCACCACGGAAGCAGGACGCTCCACCACCTCACCGGCGGCGATGAGATCGGCAACGTGGGGATCGAGCACTTGAATTTTCGACACAGGGTATCACCTGCCTTTCAAAGACTTTATAAGCCTCCCTCTCCGAGGGAGGTGGCTCGCCGCAGGCGAGACGGAGGGAGTTTGGGACGTAGGATACGCATGCTCCCCCAGTCAGCTTCGCTGACAGCCCTTCGGGCCCAGGTCGCAATCATAGATTGCTCCCCGCTTTGGCTAAAAACATGCCACCGGCATGTTTTCTTAACGCGTCGCGCCCTCCCGGAGGGGGCCTTTCCATCATGGAAGCGATATTCGTAGGGGCCGATGACCACATCGGCCCATTTTAGGTTCAGTATACCGTAAGGTTATGGCCAAACTATGACCAAACCTTACAGTTTTTCTTTCAATTCGTTCAGCAGGTTCAGAGCCTGGAGGGGGGTGAGGGTCTCCACCGCCGTGGAGCGAAGGGTGTTCAAGACCTCCTGCTCACCCAGGGCGGAGAGGGAGACCTGTTCCTCTTCCTCTCTGGGCTGGGCCTTGGGGACAGAATGCTCCCCGGACTCCAGCTCCTTCAAAATCTCCCGGGCACGGCGGATGACCTTGGTGGGGACTCCCGCCAGGTTGGCCACCTCGATGCCGTAGCTCTGGTCGGCCCCGCCGGGGACGATCTTTCGCAGGAAGATGATCTCGTCTTTCTTCTTCCGGGCGGCGATGTTGAAGTTCTTCACCCCGGGAAGCTGGCCCTCCAGGACGGTGAGCTCGTGGTAGTGGGTGGCAAAGAGGGTCTTGGCCCCCAGCCGCTTGGGGTCGGCGCACCACTCCAGGACGGCTCGGGCGATGGACATGCCGTCGTAGGTGGAGGTGCCCCGGCCGATCTCATCCAGGATGAGAAGGCTCCGGCCGGTGGCGTGCTTGAGAAGCTCGGCCACCTCGGTCATCTCCACCATGAAGGTGGACTGGCCCCCGGCCAGGTCGTCGGAGGCGCCGATGCGGGTGAAGATCCGGTCCACGATGCCGATCCGGGCGGATCGAGCCGGGACGAAGGAGCCCATCTGGGCCATGAGGACGATGAGGGCCACCTGGCGCATATAGGTGGACTTACCGGCCATGTTGGGGCCGGTGATGATGGCGGCCAGGTTGTCCTTGCCGTCCATGTAGGTATCGTTGGGAACGAAGAAGGACTCCGGGCGCATCTTCTCCACCACCGGGTGGCGGCCTTCGGAGATCTCCAGCTTATCGGACAGGTCCACCCGGGGCATGCAGTAGTTGTTCTCTGCCGCCACGTTGGCAAAGCCGGTGAGGACGTCCACCTGGGCCACAGCGGCTGCCAGGGCCTGGACCTCTGCCGCCTGGGCGGCGGCCTGGTCCCGGATCTGGCAGAAGAGCTGGTACTCCAGGGCCACGATCCGGTCCTGGGCGGACAGGATGGTGTGCTCCATGTCCTTGAGCTCCTGGGTGATGTAGCGCTCGCAGTTCACCAGGGTCTGCTTGCGGATATAATGGTCGGGCACCTGGTCGTAATAGGACTTGGACACCTCGATGTAATAGCCAAATACTTTGTTAAAGCCCACTTTCAGGCTCTTAATGCCGGTCTTTTCCTTTTCTCCGGCCTCCAGCTGGGCGATGATCCCCTTGGTATCCGTGAGGATGGCCCGGAGCTGGTCCACCTCCTGGTTGTAGCCGGGGCGGATGATGCCGCCCTCCCGGACGGAGAAGGGGGGCTCGTCCACGATGCCCTGGGCGATGAGGTCCACCAGGGCGGGCAGACCGTTCAGCTGGGTCCGGAGACCGGCCAGCAGGGCAGGGGACTTGTCGGGGAGCAGGTTCTGCAAATAGGGGGTCCGGCTGAGACCGGCGGCCAGAGAGACCAGGTCCCGGGCCCCGGCGGAGCCGTAGACGATGCGGGAGATGAGCCGCTCTAAGTCGGTGATCTCCCGGAGGAGCTGGGTCAGCTCCCCCCGCTCCACGGGGTTATCCACCAGCCAGGCCACGCCGTCCAGACGGCGGGAAATGGCCACCGGGTCCAGAAGGGGGCGCTCCAGCCAGTTGCGCAGGAGTCTGCCGCCCATGGCGGTGCGGGTCTTGTCCAGCACCCACAGGAGGGAGCCCTTCTTCTCCTTGCCCCGGAGGGTCTCGGTCAGTTCCAGATTCCGGCGGGCCACCGGGTCCAGCTCCATGAAGCGGCCGGAGGCATAGTACCGGAGGGTGTTCATGTAGGACAGGTCGGTCTTCTGGGTCTCATAGAGGTAGGCCATGAGGCCCCCCACAGCCCGCAGGGCAGGGGAGGCGTCGGCAGGCAGCTCCTCCAGACCGTTCTTGAACTGATGACCGGCCAGGGACTTGGCGGCCTCCAGGTCGAAGCGGGTCTCCTGAGCCTGCTCCACCCGACAGCCGGACTTTCCCGTGAGGAAGGTCAGAACGACAGGGTCCCAGGCACCGGGAGCCAGGATGGCCTCCCGGGGGGAGAACCGAGCCAGCTCGTTGACGGCGTGCTCCTGCCAGCCTTCGGCAGGGAAGCTGGTGAGGAAGACCTCGCCGGTGGACACGTCGCCGAAGCACAGACCGGCCCCTTCCTCTCCGGCCCACAGGGCGGCCAGGAAGTTGTTCTTGCCCTCTTCCAGCAGGTTCTCCTCCATGAGGGTGCCGGGGGTGACCACACGGATGACCTCCCGCTCCACCAGGCCCTTGGCCAGGGCAGGGTCCTCGGTCTGCTCGCAGATGGCCACCTTGTAGCCCTTGGCGATGAGCCGGGCAATGTAGCCCTCGGCAGAGTGGTAGGGGACGCCGCACATGGGGGTGCGCTGGTCCTCGGGCTTGTTCCGGTCCCGGGTGGTGAGGGTGAGGTTCAGCTCCTCGGCGGCGGTCTCGGCGTCCTCGTCGAACATCTCATAGAAGTCTCCCAGGCGGAAGAAGAGGAGGCAGTCGGGGTGCTGGGCCTTTAAGTCATTATATTGTCTTTTCATGGGGGTGAGTTCAGCCATAAAAGAACCTTTCTACTTTTTGAACCCGCTTCGCTGGGCTTCAAAAAGTGTGGGGGTTGCGCTTCGGTCTGTGCACGGGCCAAGGCCCGCACACTCCCTCCGCGAGAAGTATGTTTTCCGACGTACACGCCGCCGGAAAACATGATTTGAATTTCTTTCGCCGCTGCGGCGGCGAAACTCTGCGAGGCTTAGATGATCTCGCCGAATAAAGCCCAAGTGGAGGAGCCGGTGATCTTGGCCTCCTGCCAGGTGCCGATGAGGTCCTGGCTGCCCTCCAAGTGGATCAGACGGCCGCCTGCGGTGCGGGCGGAGAGCTTGCCGTCGGCCCCCACGCCATCCACCAGGCAGCGGTAGGTCTTGCCCACGTACTCCTGGTGCTTCTCCCCGGAGATCTCGTTCTGCCGCTGGAGAAGCTTCTGGAAGTTGGCGCTCTTCTGCTCCTTGGGCATGGGGTCCTCCAGCTTTTCAGCGGGGGTACCCTTCCGGGGAGAGAAGATGAAGGTAAAGAGGGCGTCGTAGCGGACCTCTTCAATGAGGCTCATGGTCTCCTCAAACTCCTCCTGGGTCTCGCCGGGGAAGCCCACGATGACGTCGGAGGTGAGGACCACGTTGGGAATTCGTGCACGGAGCTGATGGACCAGCTCCAGGTAGTGTTCTCTGGTGTAGCGGCGGTTCATGGCCTTGAGCACCCGGCTGCTGCCGGACTGGAAGGGCAGGTGCAGGCAGGGGGCCACTTTTTCGCACTTGGCCATGGCGTCAAAGAGCCGCTCGCTGGCGTCCTTGGGGTGGCTGGTCATGAACCGGATGAGGAAGTCCCCGGGGATCTCATTGACCTGCTCCAGGAGCCAGGCAAAGTCGATGCCACGGTCCAGGTCCTTGCCGTAGGAGTTCACGTTCTGGCCCAGGAGGGTGATGTCCTTGTAGCCGGCCTCGGCCAGTTCCCGGACTTCGGCCAGGATGTCTTCCGGCTCACGGCTGCGCTCCCGGCCCCGGACATAGGGGACGATGCAGTAGGTGCAGAAGTTGTTGCAGCCGTGCATGATGGACACCCAGCCCTTGATGTCGTTCTGGCGGACCACCGGGATGCCCTCGGCCACGGCGCCGGGCACGTCGTCGGTGGCAAAGACCCGCTTGCCCTTCTCCAGCTTCTTTAAGAGCAGTTCCGGGAACTGCCACAGGAGCTGGGGACCAAAGACCAGGTCCACATGGGGGAAGGACCGCTTCAGCCGGTCGGCCACGTGGTCCTGGCGGGCCATGCAGCCGCAGACGCAGATGAGCTGGTCCGGGTGGCGGCGCTTGGTGTGGGTGAGGGCGCCCACGTTGCCGAAGACCCGCTGTTCGGCGTGCTCCCGGATGGCGCAGGTGTTCAGCAGGACCAAGTCGGCCCCCTCTTCGGTATCGGTAAACTCGTAACCCATGCGGGCCATGTAGCCCCGCAGACGTTCGGAATCGGCCTCGTTCTGCTGGCAGCCGTAGGTGTCCACAAAGGCCTTCTTCTGGCCGGGACGGCGGTCCAGAATGGCATGGACCTGATCACAGATGGTAAGCTGGCGGGCAATGTCCTCCGCCGGGATGGTAGGGGTGGTTCTCAAGGCGATTCCTCCGAGTCGTGTTGGGTGATGGGGATAGTGATACAGAATAGAGTATAGCACAATTCGACCCCCTTTTCAAGGCGGGGAGCGGCTCCAGAGTTGCCTGAGAAAAAATCTTCCGGTATTCTGTAACCACGACAAAAAGTTTCTGGTCAGATGGGTGAAAGGCCTTTTGAGACAAAGGAGGTGACGGGCCATGAAGGAGGAAGCCATCCTGGACCTGTTCTGGCAGAGGGACGAGGAAGCCATCCCTGCCGCAAAAACCAAATACGGCGCCTACTGCGCCGCCATCGCCCGGCGGATCCTCCCGGACCCCCGGGACGCCGAGGAGTGCGTCAGCGACACCTGGCTCAAAGCCTGGAACGCCATCCCGCCCCACCGGCCCCCAAGGCTGGCCCTCTTCCTGGGAAAAATCACCCGGGAGACCGCCCTGAACCGATGGAAGGCCAACCACGCCCAAAAACGGGGCGGGGGAGAGGTGACCCTGGCTCTGGAGGAGCTGGGGGAGCAGTTCTCCACCGGGGTGGACCCGGTGGGGCAGAACCTGGAGCTGGCCCAGCTGGGTCAGGCCATCAGTGATTTTCTGCGGACTCAGCCGACCCAGACCGCCAGCCTCTTCCTCCGGCGGTACTATCACTTAGAACCCATCCGGGACCTGGCAAACACCTTCGGTCTCACCGAGAGCAGCGTGAAGACCACCCTGCACCGGACCCGGAAGAAGCTGAAAACCTATCTGGAAAAGGAGGGGTTATTATGAAACCAGACACTCTGCTGGACGCCATGAATTATATAGACGAAAATTTACTCGCCCAGGCCGAAGAAATCAGACCCGCCAAGATCCGGCGGTTCCCCAGAAGGATCGCTGCCATCGCCGCCTGCCTGACCCTGCTGTTGGGGGCCACCGCCTTTGCCACCGGGGCACTGGACCCCCTGCTGGCCTACTTCGATGACCCCAGCGGTCTCTATCTGGAGGTCTTTTTAGCCGCCGGGGACGCGGTGTCCAACGACACCGTGGAGCTCCGCCTGGAGGGTGCCATTGCCGACAGCCGGACGGTCTACCTGGTGGTGTCCTTTCTCGGGCTGGACGAGATCGCTGTCCGGGATCTCGTCCTCACCGCTGTGACACAAACAGGGGAGGACCTCCCCTTCTCCACCACCACCCTGGGCACCTACACCACGGGAAAAAGCCAAGCCATCTCCCACTTTGAGGACGCCGACCTGACCTATGTGGCCGCCTGCAACCTGCCCAGGGATGTCTCCATGGAGGACATGGACCAGGTCTGGCTGACCTATGAGGACCTGACCCTGAAAGTTGCTATCCAGGATTTCCTCTGCCCGGAGTATGCTCTGGAACCGGAAGGGGAGGGGCTGCCGGAGGTCAGCGATCTGCGGATGTCCGCCATTGGCTTCTCCTATACCACCACAGAGGAGGAGCTCTACCTGGACCTGCTGCCCATCTATGCCGATGGGACGGTCTACAAGACTTTCAATGAGGACTACGGCACCTCCGCTGGGGGAGACGGTCACAGCGTCACCGGCCAATGGTGCAGCGGTTCCCCCTTGGCCCTGGCCGTTCTGGATCTGGATGACTACTGCGGCCTGCAGGTGAACGGGGTGAACTACTATTTTGTGGAAGATTGAACCACGCTTGGGGGTCCTCCCCCTCATCCGCCCACTGCGTGGGCACCTACTCCCTCAGGGAGAAGGCTTTGGCCATAAGGCTTCCCCCTGGGGGGAAGCTGTCACCGCAGGTGACTGATGAGGGGAACGTTCCCCAGCTGTTGACAATCCTGAACCTTGGTGTATGATGAAACCACTAAGAGAAAGGAGCTGATCCCCATGAAAGTGGAACAGTTCGTCATGGCCTATGAGGCCGAGCAGGACCGCCTGCGGGCCCTGCTGCCCGAGGGCTTTGCCTCCCTGCGGCCCGTCCTGCGCCTCAACGGAGAAATTCGGAACGGGGAGACCCCTTACCTGGAGCTGAACACCCCGGTGGAAGGCCAGGGCAAGCGGGGCTGGATCAACGTGGCCCACTGGGACGATACCAGCGGCCTCACCTTCACCCGGGAAGGGAAGTCCGTCACCTTCCGCCTCCCCTTCCTGACCATCACCTACACCCCCGTGGGGGCAGAGGGGGGATGCCCGGCAGAGAAGGACAACGACGGGTGCTTCTTCCCGGGAGCCTCCTTCCGCCCGGCAGAGTCCATCACCGTGAACAAGGAGTTCTGCGACTGTGCATTCCGCTGGGACTTCCCCAATGGCAAAGCCGGGGGCGAGAGCACCGGCGTGACCCTCCCGGCCTACCCCACCGAGCCGAAAATCCAGTACCCTAAGGGGGAGCTGACGGCGGAAAACGCCGCCGCCATCCACTGCAATCAGGTACTGGGGTCCTACATGGTGGTCTTTGAACGAGCATAAAAAAGAGGCTGTGCGTGTGCACAGCCTCTTTTTTGTAGTCCATTATTCTTCAATGATGACGGTGCGGCTGGGGTTGTCCCAATCCACATCGGCCTGGAAGGCCTCTGCAATGGCCCGGACGGGGACCATAGTGCGGTCGTTGATGATGCAGGCAGGGGAGTCCAGGCTGACCGCTCTACCGTTCACATAGAGCTGATTGCTGCCGATGGCGATACTGATGCTGGTGCCGTCCCGCTGGCCCAGGGCGGTGCGGGAGGCGTTGTCCCAGCTGACATCCGCACCCATGGCTTCAAAGATGGAGCGCAGGGGAACCATGGTACGGTCGTTGATGATGGTGGGGTTCTGTCCGTAAGCCCCGAAGGAGATCCGCTGACCGTCATAGATGACCTGGATCCTGGAATCCGCAGAGGGGTCGATCAGATAGGGGGTCTCCCACTTCTGGCAGGCGGTCACAGCAGCGCTGCCGGCAGGGGTGTAGACGATCATGTTGGGGGCACCGCTGCCGAAGTTCCCGTTGCGGATATCCCGAAGGGTAGAGGGGGCACTGACCCAAGTCAGGTTATCACAGTCCTTGAAGACCGCGTTGCCGATGGCAGTAATGCCGTAGGGCAGGGCCACGCCGGTGAGCTGATCGCAGTTGTCAAAGACATTCATGCCCAGCTTGGTGACGGAGGTGGGCAGGTAGATGCGCTCGATGGCGGTGTCGCTGAAAGCGCCGTCTCCGATGGTTTTGATCTGGTTACCCAGGAAGTTCACTTCCTTCAGGCCGAAGCACCGGGTGAAGGCATAAGGTTCAATGGTGGTAACAGAGGCAGGGATGTCGATACGGGTAAGGCCACCGCCTGCTAAGTAAGTGCTGCCAAAGGCGTATTTCCCGATGGTCCGGAGGGTAGAGGGCAGGCGGATGGTCTTCAGGCTGGGGCAGTCCCGGCACATCTCCTCGGGAATCACGGTGATGCCCTCGGCCAGGATCACGGTATGCAGGGAGGGACAGCCACTGATCAGTTCATACCCCATCTCGGTGACCGTGGAAGGAATGTTGATCTTCTCCAGGCTGTCATTGAGCCGGAATGCCTTGTATCCAATGGTGGTGCAGCCCTCGGCAATGGTGATCTCCCGGGCCATGCAGCCCTGGAAGGCCATATGCTCGATCTCCTTCACGGAGGAGGGGACGGAGATGGTCTCTGCGTTCTTGTTGTCGGTAAAGGTACCGAAGTTGATCTTGGTCACCGGGACCCCGTTCAGGGTGGAGGGGACCTTCACGTCCCCGCCGGAGCCAATGTACTTGGTCAGGTAAACTTCGTTGTTCTGGATGGTGTACTCCCAGTCACCGTAGGTCAGGGCGCTGGCAGGAACCGTAAGCAGGGAAAGGGCCAGAGTCAAGGTCAGCAGAAGGCTGGTCAGTTTCTTCATGGGGAAACATCCTTTCTCAGATTAAAGTACTATCAGTATAGCCCAAAAGCTGAAAAACCGCAAGCCTTTCAAAGGTCCCATTCAAGATACGGCCACTGCCCCGATGATGTACTCCTCCCAGGGGCCGTTGGCCTCCCGGCCCACATTGCAGTCGGAATAGAACAGGGCCCCCAGGCCGCTCCGCCACAGCTGGGCAGAGAAGGTCAGGTCGGTGTCCGTCCGCTCCTTCTCCGTGGCGGACAGGAAGTAGCCGTCCTCCCAGTACAGATTCTCCATGTCGATATACCCCTGGTCGGCCAGCTCCTCCATGGTCCCCTCCAGGACCGTGAGGCCGGTGTCCCACTCCAGAAGCAGGGCGGCGGCGGACTGCTCGGCAGGAGAGAGGGCGGTTTCCGACAGGTCCAGGCCGATCATGTCCGCGTCATGGGCCAGGGCGGCGTCCTCCTCCACCATATCCTCGAAGACCTCCAGATAGAGCAGGGCGGTGTCGTCAAAGCCATCGGCCCACACCCAGATCTCCTGGATATCGCCCAGCTGAGCAGGGTAGGTCTCCATGATGTCCCCGCCGAAGATGATCTCTACCAGGTCCCCTTCTTCGATCTCCGTCCGGGCGGGGTCTTCAAATTTCACCTCAACATCCCGGCTGGAGGTGGTGAACACATCGAATTCCCGGCCGTCCACCTGGGCCAGGAGCAGAGAGCCGTCCTCCTCCTCCATCACCCGGCAGGTCATGGTAGCAGCACCGGGCGGGGCAATGAACTCTGCCGTCTCCTCCAGGGGCAGGTCCCGCTGGTTGCAGGCGGTAAGACCTAGACAGAGGACCAGAATCAGAAGCAATTTTTTCATGGGTATCCCTCCTTTTGCCTTTTAGACGGGGGTGACCGAAAAAAGGTTCCCTGGTTTCCATATAAAATAGTAACCGTTGACTATTTCCTGCTAGGCGTGCTATACTAATGTGAATACATATCGCTAATTCCATCACAGGGAGGAACCATCATGCGTGCAGTGGTGACAAGAGTTTCCCAGGCCTCCGTCGTCATCGACGGCCAGACCGTGGGACAGATCGGGAAGGGCTTTCTGGTCCTGCTGGGCATCGCCCCGGAGGACACCGAGGCCCAGGCAGAAAAGCTGGCCGACAAGGTCTGCGGTCTGCGGGTCTTTTCCGACGAGGCGGGAAAGATGAACCTGAACCTGGAGGCCGCCGGAGGCGAGCTTCTGGTGGTGTCCCAGTTCACCCTCTACGCCGACATCAAGAGCCGCCGCCCGGGCTTTACCAAGGCGGCCAAGCCCGACATTGCCATCCCCCTGTATGAGAAGTTTATGGACTGCTGCCGCAGCCGGGGGTTCCACGTGGAACACGGCGAGTTCGGCGCGGATATGGCCGTGTCCTCGGTGAACGACGGCCCCGTGACCATCTGGATGGACACGGACACCATGTGAGAACCCTCTCCACTCGTTCCCGCAAGTGGAGAGGCAGATTGCATGTAGGGGCGGATAGTATCCGCCCGAACCGCCTTACGAGTAACCGCCACGTTGGCGGGCGGCTGATAGCCGCCCCTACATGGTATCTCATAAGGGAAAGCTTGTTACCACCCCATTTCTACTACGAGGTGATTTCTTATGTTACAGATCAGACGTATGCCCGTGGGTCAGATCGGCACCAACTGCTATCTGCTGGAAGACCCCGAAACCAAGACCTGCGCCCTCATCGATCCCGGGGACCAGGCCAACGACATTGACCGGGTCATCCGTGAGGCCGGTCTGTCCCTCTCCATGATCCTCATCACCCACGGTCACTTCGACCACGTGCTGGCCGTCCCCGGCCTGCTGGAAAAGTGGCCCAACACCCCTGTTTACGTCCACTCCAAGGAGGTCAACTGGGAGTTCAAGGGGGATCAGTACATGCTGCTGGCTCCCGTTCCTGAGATCCAGACCGTAAAGGAAGGGGACGTCATCGACTTTGCCGGCATCCAGATCCAGGTCCTCCACACCCCCGGTCATTCCCCCGGCTCCGTGTGCTACCTGGTGGGGGATGTCCTCTTTGCCGGCGACACCCTCTTTGCCGGTTCCTGCGGCCGCACCGACTTCGTGGGCGGTTCCACCAGCCAGATCCTGCTCTCCCTGAAGCGTCTGGTAGAGCTGGAGGGCAACCTGCGGGTCTGCCCCGGCCATGACCGGATCACCGACCTGGACACCGAGCGGGCCCACAACCCCTACGTCCGGCAGGCCCTGCGATGAAGCTTTTCTTCCGGGGCCACGACGAAAAATACGCCGTGGAGCAGACCATGCTCACCCTCTTCCCGGCGGAACGCCCCCTCTACCCGGAGGAGGCCCCCGGGGGAGACAACGAGCTGGAGCTCTCCTTCTCCCGGGGCGGCACCTGGTCCACTGCCACCGCCAAGCTCCGCCGGGAGGGCAAGACCTTCACCCGCCAGTGCCGGGTGAAGACCTCTGAACTGAACAGCGACGACCCGGTGGTGGTCACCCGCCTGACCCGGCGGACCCTCCAGCGGGCCTTCTACATGGCGGCCATCGACTGCCTGGGCACCGAGCCCCCCTGGGGGATGCTCTCGGGCGTCCGTCCTGTGAAGCTCCCCACCAAGGCCATGCTGGAAGGGGCCACCCCCGCCCAGGCCGAGGCCGAGCTCCGGGACCGGTACCGGGTCTCTCCGGACCGCCGGAAGCTGGCCATGGCCTGCGCCCAGGCCAGCTACACCCTGAAAAAGAGCCTGGGGGAGGATGAGGTGTCCCTGTACGTGGGCATTCCCTTCTGCCCCACCCGGTGCGCCTACTGCTCCTTCATCTCCTCCTCGGGGTCGGCCAACAAGCTCATCCCCGCCTATCTGGAGGGTCTCTTCCAGGAGATCGACGCCGCAGGCGCCAACCTTCTGGCTTCGGGCAAGACCGTCCGCACGGTCTACATCGGCGGCGGCACCCCCACCACCCTGGATGCGGACCAGCTCCGGGCCCTCCTGGAGCGGATCAATACTGCCTTCCAGTTAAAGCCCGGCACCGAGTTCACCGTGGAGGCCGGCCGGCCTGACACCATCACCCGGGAAAAGCTGGAGGCCATTCGGGCCGGCGGCGGCAACCGCATTTCCGTCAATCCCCAGACCATGTCCGACACGGTGCTGGAGG
The DNA here is from genome assembly GCA_017521345.1 of Ruminiclostridium sp. The sequence continues at coordinate 18,665 of JAFXCU010000146.1, forward strand.
CCATCGGCCGCAGCCACCGGGCAGGGGACATCCAAAAGGCCTTCCAGCTGGCCCGGGAGACCCAGGTGGGGGCCGTGAACATGGACCTGATCGCCGGTCTCCCCGCCGACACGGTGGAGGGCTTCCGGGACACCCTGGACCAGGTCATCGCCATGGACCCGGAAAACATCACCGTCCACACCCTGGCCCTGAAGAAGGGGGCCCGCCTCCGCCAGGAGGAAGTGGTCCTGCCCAGCGGCGAGGATGTGGCCCGGATGCTGGCCTACGCCTGGCAGGCTCTGGAGGCCGCCGGGTACCAGCCCTACTACCTCTATCGGCAGAAATTCATGTCCGGCTCCTTTGAAAATGTGGGCTGGTGCAAGCCCGGCTACGTGAATGAATATAATATCTGCATGATGGAAGAACTCCACACCGTCCTCTCCCTGGGAGCAGGCGGCGTGACCAAAAATGTCGGGGGCGGCACCGTCCAGCGGATGGCCAACCCCAAGTACCCCCAGGAATACATCAAAACCATCCAGGACATCGTGGCGGAAAAAACCGCCTGGTCCTGGTAAAAATGTGACCTCTGTCCTTGACCCGCCTGAAAGGAGGCTGTATCATGGCTAACCATATCCCTCCCACCTGTGAAGAGCCCGTGGGCTATCAGCTTAAGGAGATCAACCGCCGCATCGACCAGGACGTAAAGGGTTTCCTGGAGGAGACCGACGCCCAGTATGCCGCCAAGGTGAGCGCTGCGGCCGACGTGATCCTGAACAACCTGAAGCACAGCCCCATCGTCCTGCTGTCCGGCCCCTCGGGCTCCGGCAAGACCACCACCGCCCTGAAAATCAAGGAAGAACTGGAGAAGCGGGGCGTCCGCTCCCACACCATCTCCATGGACAACTACTTCAAGACCCTCAACCCCAAGACCGCCCCCCGGACGGCAGACGGGATGATCGACTTCGAGTCCCCTGAGTGCATGGACATGGACCTCCTGCGCCATCACTTCGCCCTGCTGTCCAAGGGTGAGCCCATCCGGGTGCCCAAGTTCGAGTTTGCCCGCCAGATGCGCAGCGTCCACGTGGGTACCCCCCTCCGCCTGGGCAAGAACGAAGTGGCCATCTTCGAGGGCATCCACGCCCTCAACGACGACTGCGCCGGTCGCTTCCCCCAGGCCGCCTGCCTGTATATCTCCGCCCGGTCCGACGTGCTGGATGGGGAGGACCTCCTCTTCAAGCGCACCTGGATGCGCCTGTGCCGCCGGTCCGTCCGGGACTATAACTTCCGTGGCACCAGCGTGCCGGAGACCATGGACATGTGGGCCAACGTCCGCCGGGGTGAGAAGCTCTATATCTCCCCCTTCAAGGACCGGGCCAACTACAAGTTCGACTCCTCCCTGGCCTACGAGGTCTCTGTCATGCGCCATTACGCAGAGCCCCTCATGGAGGCCATCCCCCCGGAGAACATCCGCCGGCCGGAGCTGCTGGAGCTGTGCAAGGCCTTTGACCACTTCATCCCCATCGACCCCGCCCTGGTCCACCCGGACTCTCTCCTGAGAGAGTTCATCGGCGGCGGCAGCTACGATTACGATTGACCCTCGAAAACCCTGCCCCTCATCCGACACGGCTTCGCCGTGCCACCTTCTCCCAGCGGGAGAAGGCTATGGACAAAGGCTTCCCCCTGGGGGGAAGCTGTCACCGAAGGTGACTGATGAGGGGTTCCTGTCCTCGTTGATCCTAAGGCATTCGCCTATCATCATACAACTTATACTATTTACGAAAGGAAGTATTACCCATGTCTGAAGCATGTACCCATGACTGCAGCACTTGCGGTTCCAGCTGCTCCCACGTGGAGGAGAAGGACCTCATCGCACCCCTGAACAAGCACTCTTCCATCAAGCACGTTTACGCCATCATGTCCGGTAAGGGCGGCGTTGGTAAGTCCTCCGTCACCTCCTCCCTGGCCGTTGCCATGGCCAAGAAGGGCTACAAGGTGGGCATCATGGACGCCGATATCACCGGCCCCTCCATCCCCAAGGCCTTCGGCCTGAACACCCGTGCAGTGGGCGACGGCGAGAACATCCTGCCCGAGCTGACCGTCACCGGCATCAAGGTCATGTCCCTGAACCTGCTGCTGGAGAACCCCGGCGACCCCGTTGTCTGGCGCGGCAGCCTGGTGGGCGGCGTGGTCAAGCAGTTCTGGTCCGACGTCCTGTGGGGCGACCTGGACTACCTGTTCATCGACATGCCCCCCGGAACCGGCGACGTGCCCCTGACCGTCTACCAGTCCATCCCCGTGGACGGCATCGTGGTGGTCACCTCTCCCCAGGACCTGGTCTCCCTGATCGTCACCAAGGCCGTCCGTATGGCTGACATGATGAGCAAGCCCATCCTGGGTGTTGTGGAGAACTACAGCTACTTCGAGTGCGGCAACTGCGGCGAGAAGCACTATATCTTCGGCAAGTCCAACCTGGAGCAGGTGGCTGGCGACCTGGGCGTGAAGATCCTGGCTCAGATCCCCATGGACCCCGCTATGGCAGAGGCCATGGACGGCGGCAACGTGGAAGGTCTGGAGAAGAACTATCTGGAGCCCGTGGCCGACATGATCCTGGAGCACGAGAGCAAGTAATTTCTCAAACAAACGCGCCGACGGGACACCCCGCCGGCGCGTTTTTCACTACATGAAGGGAGGTACACCCCCTATGAAACTCATTTCCTGGAACGTCAACGGCCTGCGGGCTTGTCTGAAAAAGGACTTCATGGAATCCTTCCAGGCCCTGGACGCCGACATCTTCTGCCTGCAGGAGACCAAGCTCCAGCACCACGCCGGTCAGGCCGACGGCATTGAGCTGCCCGGCTACCACCAGTTCTGGAACAGCGCCCAGAAGAAGGGCTACTCGGGCGTGGCGGTCTTCACCAAGACCAAGCCCCTGTCTGTGACCTACGGTCTGGGCATCGAGGAGCACGACCAGGAGGGCCGGGTCATCACCGCCGAATACCCGGACTTCTACCTGGTGTGCTGCTACACCCCCAACTCCCAGGACGGCCTGAAGCGGCTGGACTACCGGATGACCTGGGAGGACGCCTTCCGGGCCTACCTGCAGAAGCTGGACGAGGCCAAGCCTGTGGTGCTTTGCGGAGACCTTAATGTGGCCCATAAGGAAATAGATCTGAAGAACCCCAAGACCAACCGGAAGAACGCCGGCTTCACCGACGAGGAGCGGGCCAAGATGACCGAGCTGCTGGGGGCTGGCTTCACCGACACCTTCCGGGCCCTGTACCCCGACCTGGAGGGGGCCTATTCCTGGTGGAGCTACCGATTCCAGGCCCGGGCCAAGAACGCAGGGTGGCGGATCGACTACTTCATCGTGTCCAGCCGGCTCATGGAGCGGGTGGAGGATGCCAAGATCTACCCGGACATCTTCGGAAGCGACCACTGCCCTGTTGGGTTGGAGCTGAAGTGAAAAAGCAGAGTCGACATAGTCGACTCTGCTTTTTAGCGTTTAGCCAAATTGTAGCCCGTCCAGAAAACACCTACCAACATCTCTACTATGGCCAAACCCAGGCAGAACCCTGACAGGAATTCCCTGAGGGGCGATCCACTCACCATTTGGGACACAGCCAGCATGGCGATGCCCATGGTCACCAGGAGCATGGCCAGAGTCATATGGTTCTTCTTCTCCAGCTCCTGAGTCCGGCGAAGAAGTTCCACGATCTGGGTCTCGTCGTAGGGCCGGATGCTGCTGCCGTCCCCGTTCTCCCCGTCCATGAGCTCGGCTACCGTGATCTCCAGCTCCCGGCACAGAGGCTCGATGACGCTGTAGTCCGGCATACACTTGCCGTTCTCCCACTTGGAGATGGTCTTGTTGGACACCCCAAGGCGTTCAGCCAGCTGGGTCTGGGTCAGGTTCTTTTCCTTTCTCTTGCGGGCAATGTACTGCCCGGTGGCGATCTGGTTCATGACATCCCTTCCTTTCTGGCTCCATGGTAACCCCAGGAAGCAAAAAATGCCATCCCCCAGAGGTAGAATTTGAGGGGAATGGGAAAAGCCGGGACGAATTGCCGTCCGGGCTTTGGCTTTATGCTATATCGGCAGTGATTTGCCCTCTCAGTCACCTTCGGTGACTGAGAGGGGGAGCCAAGGGGTTCGTGTCACCCCATGTAGGGACTGGTCTTGACCAGTCCGCTCGTTCCCGCACCCACGTCGGAACGGTCAAGACCGTTCCCTACATGGAATATGGCAGGTAGTATGGCACAACATAAAACAGGAGCGCTGGATTTCCGGCGCTCCTGTTGGCATTTATGGGAATTATGCTTCGGTTTCTTCCTCAGCGGTTTCCTCTTCCACACGGGTCACAGCAATAGCCAGGTCGTCCAGCTGCTTCTGTTCCACCACGTCAGGGCAGTTCATCATCAGGTCGGATGCGTTCTGGACCTTGGGGAAGGCGATGACGTCACGGATGGAGGTGGCGCCGGTCATCAGCATGACCAGACGGTCCAGGCCGTAGGCCAGGCCGCCGTGGGGAGGTGCGCCGAACTTGAAGGCGTTGACCAGGTGGCCGAAGCGCTCCTGGATATCCTCGTCGGAGATGCCCAGAGCCTGGAAGGCCTTCTCCTGCATCTCGGGGGTGTTGATACGGATGGAGCCGCCGCCCAGCTCGGTGCCGTTGAGAACGATGTCATAGGCACGGGCACGGCAGTTGGCCTTGTCGGTGAGCATCTTGTCCTCGTCCTCGATCATGGGAGCGGTGAAGGGGTGATGCATGGCCTGGTAGCGGCCCTCTTCCTCGGAGTACTCGAACATGGGGAACTCGGTGACCCACAGGAACTTGAAGTCCATGGGATCCAGGATGCCCAGCTGCTTGGCGCACTCGATACGCAGAGCGCCCAGGGAGGCAAAGACCACGTCGTTCTTGGCGTCGCCCACGATGAGGATCAGGTCGCCGTCCTTGGCGCCTGCGCGCTCCAGAATGGCTGCGTTCTCCTCGTCGGTGAGGAACTTCTGATAGGAGGAAGTGACCTTGCCGTCCACCATACGAGCCCATGCCAGGCCCTTGGCCTTGTAGGTCTTCACGAAATCGACCAGCTTGTCGATCTTCTTGCGGGGGAAGTCCTTGGCATAGCCGTCCACGTTGATCAGGCGCACGGAGCCGCCCTCAGCCACGGGGCCGGAGAAGACGCCGAAGCCGCAGTCCTTGACGATGTCGGAGATGTCCTTGATCTCGAAGCCGAAGCGCAGGTCGGGCTTGTCGGAGCCGAAGCGGTCCATGGCCTCACGGTAGGGCATGCGCAGGAAGGGGGTCTGGATCTCCACGTCCAGGATCTCCTTGAAGACACGCTTCATGAAGCCCTCCTGGATGGTCTGGATCTGCTCCTCGTTCAGGAAGGACATCTCCAGGTCGATCTGGGTAAACTCGGGCTGACGGTCTGCACGCAGGTCCTCGTCACGGAAGCAGCGGGCGATCTGGAAGTAGCGGTCGAAGCCGGACAGCATCAGCAGCTGCTTGTACTGCTGGGGGGACTGGGGCAGAGCGTAGAACTTGCCGGGGTGGACACGGGAGGGGACCAGGTAGTCACGGGCACCCTCGGGGGTGGACTTGGTCAGGATGGGGGTCTCGATCTCCAGGAAGCCGTTGTCGTCGAAGTAGTCACGGCAGATCTTGACGATCTTGTGGCGCAGGGCGATGGTGCGCTGCATATCGGGGCGGCGCAGGTCCAGGTAGCGGTACTTCAGGCGGACAGCATCCTTAACATCGGAGTTCTCCACGATCTCGAAGGGGGGAGTCTCAGCCTTGGCCAGCAGGCGCAGGTCGAAGACCTTCACCTCGATGTCGCCGGTGGGCATATCGGGGTTCTTGGACTCACGCTCACGGACCACGCCGGTGGCGGCGATGACGAATTCGCTGCGGAGGGAAGCGGCCTTCTCGAAGACATCCTTTGCGGTGGAGTCGTCGAAGGACAGCTGGATGAGGCCGGTGCGGTCACGCAGGTCCACGAAGATCAGGCCGCCCAGATTGCGCTGGCGCTGGACCCAGCCGCAGACGGAGATCTCCTGGCCCACGTTGGCAATGCGGAAGTTACCGCAGTAGTCGGTGCGGACAAAGTTCTGTAAATTATCCATGGTTGTTAGCTCCATTCCTATCGGCCCGTGGGCCTGTTTATGTCTGAGAATAATGATACGTCAGGTTGGGGGAACGGTCAAGACCGTTGGGGGATTTTTTCGCGGGGTTTCTTGATTTCCCAAGTGGGCGGGACGATGTAGTCATCGTCCACTACAATGGGGAGTACGAAAACCTACGGCTGTAGGGGCGGATGACCACATCCGCCCGCAAACGTGGCAGATAGCACAACGTCAGGAATTACGATGAGGTATACGGCTGGGCCAGGAGGAGGTCCAGCACTTCCTGCTGGAACTCCAGACCGCCGGAAGGGGAGAAGTAACGGTTCTTATGACCAAGGATCTGGATATACCGGGAACCTGGGATATCCACCCGATAGCTGTACCAGCCGTCCTCTTCCTGGGTCATAAATGCCACATAGGCGTAGTGGTCCAACTGCATCTGTTGGCTGTCTACCTTTTCCAGAGCGGGATAAAACTCCTGTTCATCCAGCAGAGCCCACAGAGCTTCATAGGCCGGGTCATCCGGGAAGAGGATCACCTCATGGGTGTCTGCTTCTCCGCCCCTGACCGTAGGCACAAAGGCATGCACCTGGTCCACACGGGTCCGGTCAAAGCCGCTTCCCATGGCCTGTTCAAAGGTCCTGGGGGTCTTGGCCCAGAGGGTGACTGCGGCCACAAGAAGGACAAGGGCCGTGATCAAAATCAGGTTTCGCTTGGTTCGGGGGTTCATAGGGACCTCCTTTACGCAGCGGGTTCCTCCGACAGCTCCACATTCAGCAGGAAAGCCAGCAGGCGTTCCTGGAAGGGAAGACCCTCCACACTCTGGAGGGTGCGGCCCTTTTCGGCGGCGGTGCAGGCGAAGTCCATCATCTGGTCGCCGGAGAACACGATGGTGTGATCGGCCTTCTCGGTCTCAAAGAAGAGGGTGGTGATACAGCCCAGCTTGTTCTCCCGCACGGTGTCGGTCTCGCCGATGCCGGCGATGAGGAACTTCTGCTCGTCCAGGATGGCCTGGAATTCCTCGAACTCCGCCTCGCCGGGGGTGAGGGTGACCTCTGCGGTCTCGCCGCCGGCCTCCATGGTGGCGGTCACCTGGGTGACCTGGTCCCAGCTGAAGTCGTAGTCCATGGCCTTCTCAAAGGACCGGGGCCAGAAGACCCAGGCCAGGATGCCAATGAAGAGGAGCAGCTCCACCACGGCGATTTTACGTTTTGTGGTCATAGGTTATTCCTTTTCCTTGATGGGGGTCAGGCCGGACAGCTCGGCCAGCTTGCCGCCGATGGCGGAAATGGCCTCTTCGGGAGTCATCTCGGTCTGGTCGCCGGTGACCATGTCCTTGACCTTCACCACGCCCTTGCTGATCTCGTCCTCGCCCAGGAAGACCACATAGGGGACCTTCAGCTTGTCGGCATAGCTCATCTTCTGCTTGAACTTCTTCTGCTCGCCGTAG
>JAFXCU010000002.1 GCA_017521345.1 Ruminiclostridium sp.
ATGTCCGGGGAGGGGATGTACCATCAGGCTGTCCTCTTCTTCTACACCGGAGACCGGGTCATCGGCTCCATGGGCCTCTTCCGTTCCCGGGAGGAGGGGAAGTTCACCGAGGAGGAGCGGGTCCTGCTGGAGTATCTGGGTGCTCTGGTGGAGGCCAACTACCAGACCTACCTCCGCCACAGCGGCGAGGGCCGGTTCCAGGATAACTTCAATCTCTTTTTCCAGGATGTGAAGCAGGGGGCGGTGATCCTGAACCAGGAGATGACCGTCATGCAGTGCAACAAGGCTGCCCGGGAGATCAGCCAGATCTTCCTGGACCAGCACCGGCACAACCAGGGCAGCTTCCTTCAGAACAACTACCAGGGGGACCCCCAGTTCCGGGAGGTCCAGACCATGGTCAACGACATTGGGGGGCGGCTGAGCATCCAGGGGGGCAGCAGCCAGACCATCACCTCCCTGGCGGGGGACATCGCCATCTACCATACCACCTTCCTGTCCTCCAACGCTGCCGGTCTCATCCAGACCTGGCATCTGATGCTCATCACCTGCCAGACCAAGGAGATGCCCAAGAACATCGACCACCCCTACAACTCCCTGACCCAGCAGGAGCGGCGGATCGTCTACTACCTGGCCTCCGGCATGAAGAACGAGCAGATCGCCGAGGAGCTCCACATCAGCATCTACACCGTCCGCACCCACATCGCCAACATTTATAAAAAGTTTGAGGTCAACAACAAGGTGGACCTGCTCATGCACCTGCAGCCCATTTTGAAGGACCAGAATACCGCCCAGTAAGAAGGAGTGAGGACCATGGAATTTCGTCCCATGCGCAGACACAAGCAGGAGCTGCCACTGGAGACCTGCATCCAGATCCTGAAGAAGGAGCCTCGAGGGGTTCTGTCCGTCCTGGGAGAGGGGGACTATCCCTACGGGATGCCCGTGAACCACTACTACTGCCCGGAGAATGGAAGGATCTATTTCCACACGGCAAAAGCCGGTCACCGGTTGGATGCCATTCGTGCCCACGACAAGGTCTCTCTGTGCGTGTACGACCAGGGATACCGCTGGGAAGGGGAGTGGGCCCTGAACATTTCCAGCGTCATCGTCTTCGGCCGCATCCGGGTGGTGGAAGACCAGGCCCACGCCCTGGAGATGATCCGCGGCCTGGCCCGGAAGTTCACCGACGACGAGGGCTACATCCAGCATGAGATCGAAACGGCGGCAAAGCATGTCCTGTGTCTGGAGCTTACCCCGGAACATATTACCGGCAAGCTGGTGAATGAGTCGTGAGGGGCCGCCCAGATCTGCAAGGGGTGGCCTCTCGGCTCTCCCAAAGGGAGAGGCAAGGGGGGGAGGATTCCCCCACCTGATATGTAAAATAAAAAAGGAAGGAACCAGGACGGTTCCTTCCTTTTTTGCTCAGTACACTTGGTCTACGCCATAGACTGCCTGGTCGTAGGAAAAGCCCTCATATTCCAGCTGCTCGATCAGCCCCTGACGGGAAAAGGACATCACGTCCAGGTATTGAGCGGCACATTTGGCAGCCTGGTCGTACCAGTCGGCACCGCAGTGGTCCGCACCATAGACGGCTTCGGAATAGGAATAACCTTCGTATTCCAGTTGGTCAATGAGACCGGAATAGGAGAAGGCAGACACCCGGAGATAGCTCTTCGCGGTGTCCAGGGCGTTCATCTCGCCACGGGTGGCAGAGGGAGTTTGGACGGTGCTCTCCTGGGAAGGGGTTGACTGGGGAACAGAGGCGCTGTCGCTTTCGGAGTAGGAGGGGGTCTCCTCGTCTCTGCTGTAGACAAGGATGATGTCAGCATCCTCCTTTTCCATCTTTACGAGGGTATCGGGATTCTGGGTGTTCAGACAGACCCAGTATTCACCGGAGTTTGGCTCGTCATTCACGGAGACCTCTCCGTTTTCATAAGTCATGAACCCGGCGCTTGTTTCGCTGAAGGTGTAGGTCCTATAGTCGTCCTCTGTGAGAGTGATGGTCCAGGTTCCCTTTTTCACCAGGATCCCTTCCATGCTGGAATACGTTCCATCGTTATTGATGGTCAGGATGTGGGTGTCATACAGGTCTGCCAGGGCAGGGTTCTGGGAAAGGGGGATGGTCTGGTCATCGCTCTGCACGCCGACCACAGACCAAGAACCTGTCAGAATATCCTCGGAGACTTCTTCCTGGAAGTCAGTGCCGCCGCAGGCGGAGAAGACAAGGGTGAGTGCGATGGGGAACAGAAATTTTGCTGCCGCTTTGATCACGGTGGTTACCTCCTGCATGATAAACGGAGCAAGCGCGCAGGGGCTTGCTCCGTTTGGTAAAGGGTTTAGTGCTCTTTTACGTCAAATGCATACGTGGTGTCCAGGTCGATGTCGTTATCAGCAAAGGTATAGGGGATTCTGACGGGATCATCCGGGAGGTTGGGATAGGTGCAGGTGATGTAGCCCTTCTCCACAGTGTAGCTGCCGCTGTTGGAGGTGCCAAAGCTGGTTCTTACCTCGAAGGTGTTTCCGCTGTAGAATTCGATCTCGTAGCTGGTGTTGTTCACATAGAAGCTCCAGTAGTAGCCGTTCAGATAGCCCTCTGCTCGTGCGGTGGTCTCGGCATCTGCGGGGCTGCGCATGTCCAGTTCCTCGGCGTAGCCGTTGGGGTCCATAGCGGCGCAGAGTTCTTCGGCGCTGCTGAAGTGCTGGATATCGTCGGTGGACAGGGTCAGTTCTGCCATTTCGGGAATGTGGCTGTTGCTCAGAGCGATGCTCTTCCCGGCAGCCAGGTCGCCCTCGGGGACCTTGAAGGTGGACACGACCTTCAGGGAGGAGCCTACGTAGATGTCCTCCAGATAGGAGCTGTAGTAATAATTGGGGGCAAATTCGCTGGCTTTGGGAAGATGTTCTGCAGAGTAAGCATTGGCCTCTCCGATGGTCATGCTGGTGGAGGTGCTGGCCAGCTGCAAGTTGGCGTCACCGGCGTTGACCGTGTAGAACAGATAGACCAGGCGCAGAGGGCTGCCGTCCTCCTCCTGATAGGAATCATCAACACAGATGCCCTCGATCTTGACCGCATCGTTTTCTGCAGCGGTGGTTTCGCTGGACGTATCTGTAGGTGCTTCGCTGGACGTATCTGCAGGTGCTTCGCTGGAGCTGCCGCCGCAGGCAGTCAGAGACAACGCCATGAGGGCAGCCAGGAACAGAGCCAGGGTTCTTCGTTTCATTGTAGTATCCTCCTGAATTGATATAAACTAAATAGGCAAAAATTAGCCTATATAGTTAATTTTAAGATATCATAATTGTCCCTATAATTCAAGTATATATGAAGTATGGGGGCGGTGGAGAATGTTGAACTATTATGAAATTGGCCAAAGGGTCCGGAAATACAGAAAGGCACACCAGCTGTCCCAGGAGGAACTGGCCGAGCGGGTGGGGATTTCTACCACCCACATGAGCCATATTGAGACAGGAAATACCAAACTGAGCCTGCCGGTTCTGGCGGCCCTTGCCACGGCTCTGGAGGTAGGGGCGGACGATCTGCTGTTTGAGACCTCCAGAACCTCCCGAGGAGAAGCTGTGGAGGATGTGCTTAGCATCCTGGATGGGTGTTCGGCTCAGCAGCTCAAGGTGATAAAGGATATTATCACTGCGGCGAAACGGTCAATGGATAAACATATGTAAAAAACGCTTGCTCTCAGGCATGATTGCCGTGGGAACAAGCGTTTTTGTGTGTAAGAATAGGTTGCCAAATTATGCCCGCAGGCGGAAGCCCTTGGGGTCTTCCACGATGAGTTCCTGATCCAGCAGAGCGTCCAGGGCCGGGCGGACCTCCCAGTGGGACAGGCCCAGGTCCCTGGCGATTTTTCCAGCGTCGGCCACCACCTCGTCGGTGAGGTATTCCACGATGAGCTGGCAGGTGATCTCCTCCCGGGAGAAGGCCCGGTGGGGGAGAGGGAGGGACAGGCGGGTGGTCCCGGCCTTGAAGCCCTCCGACAGGACAGGAGAGGACCAGCCCTGGCGGGCCCAGGTCTTGTAAATACCCTTCAGGCCCAGACCTGTGCCGGAAGCCAGCTTCACCAGGGAAAACAGACTGGTGAGGGTCCGGTTACGGGGGTCGGCAGAGCCGCCGGTGCGGGCCTGGTCGGGGGTCACACGGAGAAGGCCCGGGTTTTCCACCTGGAGGTTTTCGTCGGTCCGGCGGATGGTGAGCCCACCTGCCCCAAAGTAGTCTGCGTGGAGGATGGCGTTGAGCACGGCCTCCTTCATGGCGGCGGCCAGGTCGGCCTGCCCTTCCGGGTCCTGGGTCAGCAGGGCGGAGACGGCGTCCAGCCGGCGGGACACCGCCCGGTAAAAGTCAAAGAGGTTTTCCGGGTTCTCCGGCCGGTGGGTGGCCAGGGAGAAGCCTGTATCAGCCTCTTCATAGGTGATCTTACAGTGGGGGAAGACCTCCCGGATGGCCCCCCTCCGGCCCAGCAGCAGGAGACCTGCCAGGGTGGGGTGGAGGCTGCCGTCCTTTCCGTGGCCCAGAGCTCCGGCCTTGGCCAGAAAGTCGTGGTCGGGCAGGAGGTTCCAGGGGTGGTCGGTCTGGCGCATGACCATCAGGAGCCGGAACCGGCGGAGGGTCTCAGGGGAGAGGGCGTCAGGGGAGCGGCCCTCCAGCACGGCCAGGTCGGCAGGGGCATCCTCCCGGTCCCGGAGCATGGCCCGGACCTGATCGGCGGAGCAGTGGTAGTCCCCCTCCCCGTCCCGACGGTAGGAGCCGGTGAAGGGGCTGTCCCCCACGTATACCGGCCGCTGGCGGCGGTCTGCCCGGGGCACATGGAGGACCAGGACCTCCTTGCCGTCAATGGTGTGGATGGCCACATCCTCTGGCCGGAGGATATTGGTGCTCACCTGGCTGGGGTCTTGGACGGTCTGCCAGATGGTGTCGGCGTAGCCCTGGGCGTCAGGGACTCCGGTGACGGTGAGGTTCTTGTCCCGGGACTCTTCCACCCCCAGAAGGATCAGCCCGCCGATGGTGTTGGCAAAGGCAGAATAGGTCTCCCAAAGACTGGTGGGGAAGCCCCCGGCGGCCTTCTTGGCCTCAATGCGGTTGTTCTCGTGGTAGCGCATGATGTTGTTCAGGTCGATCATGGGAGGGCCCTCCTGCCGAATGTTCTTACCTATATTATATGGGGACGCACAGGCACTGTCAAAGGAAATCAAACTTTTTTGAAAAAAGGTGTTGACAAATCGCCCGCCATGCTGTATGATACAAATCGTTCCGCAGGGAACAGAAGAAATGGACGATTAGCTCAGCTGGTATGAGCATCCGCTTGACGTGCGGGAGGTCACAGGTTCAAGTCCTGTATCGTCCACCAAAGGCACCGCTTTTGCGGTGCCTTTTTTATTTTCTTAAGTTTTTGTGAAAAGCCTATGCAGAGGGGAAAAACTCTGGTATAATACCATTAGATTATTATGGGTGGGTTTACCCACCCTGACCAATCCCCCAACAGGAGGAACTCATATGGATATTTTGAAGGGAATTTTGAAGAAAGGGATCGCCATTGGTCTGGCCCTGTCCATTGTGGCCGGCGCAGGGGCCCAGGCGGTGGGCACGGCCCTGGAGTCCGGTCAGACCACCACCACACCCCCTGCAGCAGAGCAGGTGGTCCTGAAAAGCCTGTACGAAGACAAGACCCAGGAGTTCTGGCCCTATCTGGACCAGGTGGTCATCCTGGAAAAGCACGGCTCTCTGAAGACCAGTGCCCTGCCTGAGAAAGCCAAGTACCTGGACACCAAGGATGCCCAGCACGAGCTGGCTCTGCAGTGGGAGATCAAGGCCATGGACCTGCAGAAGGCTGGCCTTCACCAGGTGGCGGCCACGCCTGTCCTGACCAAGGAACAGACCCTGGCTGAGGGCTATGACGGCAAGGTCACCTACCCGGTCTTCCGGAAGGGGACCGATGCGGCCCTGGCGGTCAAGGCACTGGAGCAGCACAAGCTGGAGGATATCCTCATTGCCAAGGACAGCAAGGATCCCCTGTCTGAGCTGACCATCACCACCTCCGGTCTGCGCTACGGCACGGGAACCACCGGCTACGTCCTCTCTGACGACCAGTGGAAGTGGGAGTGGGATGTCTCCAAGGTGGACACCTGTGTTACCGGCAAGGCCACTGTCACCGGCACCCTGAAGGACCAGCCCGACTGGATCAAGGTGGCCGAGGGCGAGAAGAAGGTGGAGCACACTGTCTATGTGATGCCTGACGACAGCATCCAGCTCATGGCACCCACCGACCTGACCGAGGAGGGCGAACTGACCTTCCGGTGGATCTATGACAGCGAAAAGGTCACCAAGGCGGTCCTGGAGATGGAAAAGGACGGCAAGTGGGAGACCTGTGACACCTGCTGGTATACCTATCAGATGCCCACGGAGGAAAAGACCGAGGACGGCAAGGAGATCGAGGCCCAGCCCGCCGCTCTGATCCTGGACCTGACCAAGATCCCCGCCGGCAGCTATACCTTCCGCCTGAACTACGTGGATGAGGTCTCCGGCAAGGCCGAGGACCGGACCACCGAGGCGCTGTACATCACCGTTCCCGAGAACGTCAAAGAGCTTCTGAAGGAGGCCGAAGGCAAGATCCCTGCGGAACTGAAAATCGGCGAGAAGCCTGAGGTGAAGCCTGAACAGGATCCCGAGAAGGAGCCGGAAAAGGAACCCGAGACGGAGACTGAGATCCCCAAGGATATCGTCACCGACACCTATATCACCCTCTCCGGCAAGAGCCTGGCTGAGAAGATCGCCAAGGGCAAGACCGTTCCCTTCGCCATGAAGGGAGCCACCCTGGAGATCCCCTCCCAGCTCCTGACCGCCCTGAAGCTGAAGGACACTGACCTCATCACCGTGGCCGTGACCGTCCCCAAGACCGGCACAGTTCAGGTGGTGGTCAATGCCGGGGGCAAGGTCATCACCGACCTGAAGGGCTCCGTGGTAAAGATGAATTATACCCTGGCCAAAAACAAGACCCTGACCTGTAAGGACCTCACTGGGAAGCTCTCGCCCAAGGTGACCTACGACAGCAAAACCAAGGTGGCATCCTTCCCCATCAATCAGGCGGGGACCTACACCCTGACGGCCAAGACGGTCACCACGACCACCACGAAGAAACCTACCACGACCACCACGAAGAAGCCCACCACGACCACCACGAAAAAACCTACCACGACCACCACCAACAAGACCACCACTTCTATTACCAAGAAGTACAACGCCGTGACCAACCCGGCTGCGTCCAATCCCACAAACGGCCTGACTTCCGGCACCAATCGGTACGAAGAGGATGCATTCTTCCTGGAGGATGAGAATTACGAGGAGGAGCCCTTCTTCTTTGAGGACGGGGCGTCGGAGGACACCCTGTTCCTGGAAGACATAGAGGAGGAAAATGAGGATGTCCCCCGCACTTGGTGGGACGAACAGACCGGCACAGCTCTGGCGCTGATTGCCGCCATGGGTCTGCTGGTTGCGGCAGGCCTGCTCCTGCGGAAGTGGTTCAGTGAGTAAATGATACGGGACCAATATCCAGCCCCTTACCGGGGGCTGGATATTTTTTTGAAAAAGAGGAAAAAGAGGAAAATAATGCTTGACAAATCAGAACGCATGGAGTAAACTATAATTCGTTCCGCAAGGGAACAAAAGAAATGGACGATTAGCTCAGCTGGTATGAGCATCCGCTTGACGTGCGGGAGGTCACAGGTTCAAGTCCTGTATCGTCCACCAAAAGCACTTGCTTCGGCAAGTGCTTTTTTGTTTTTATACTGGCAAAGCAAAAAGGGACGCAAGAAATTGCGTCCCTTTGCTGTTCTCTTTCTTTATCCCTGCCGCCGCTGGAGCTGTAATCTGTCCGCGATCATGGCAATGAACTCCGAATTGGTGGGCTTTCCCTTGCTGTTGCTCACGGTGAAGCCGAAGTACTTCTGAAGGGTGTCCAGGTCGCCCCGGTCCCAGGCAACCTCGATGGCGTGGCGGATGGCCCGCTCCACCCGGCTGGCGGTGGTGCCAAACTTCCGGGCCACCTCGGGGTAGAGGATCTTGGTGACGGCGTTGATGACCTCCATGTCCTCCACGGTCATGATGATGGCCTCCCGCAGGTATTGGTAGCCCTTGATGCGCCTTCGGCGCTAGGGGGGACGAGGGTGCGATCTATAGCCTAGTTGGTAGCAATATACTCTAAAAATCTATTGATCTTGCTTGTATGTTAGCAAATCTCAGAGATTTGGTCAAGTTTGAAACCTATAAACTCTCGGAATTATTTTTCCGCTCGCTCAAAATGGTTCAAATCATTCCAAGGTATCAACTTTCACCATCTTTTCGCAACAATGAGCAAGAACGTTTTACTTTAGATCAAAAGGCAGTCTGTGAATATATTATGGATGTTGGATGTCGAAAAGATTGTCATAAAAAAGAGTCAAAATAATTTTCTCCAATACTTTGCGAAGGTTTATTTATGTGCCAGGTTAGAAAAACTAAAATGATATAATGAACTCACAAAAGAGGGAACGAAACAAACCCCGAACAAAAGAGTTAAAGGAGATAATTACTATGACTACCACCATGAAGAATGCTGTTCGCTACATCAACGACGACACCGCAATGGTGACCAAGGCTTTTATGAAGAAGGCATCCATCTTTGGCACCGCAGAGTTTAACACCTGGAGAGAATACAAGGCTCTGTTCCCCAACGCGACTATGGTGGTAAAGACCATCAAGAAGAACCCCCAGAAGAAGACCAGCACCAAGAACATGACCTATGAGAACATGGTAGCGTTTGAAGTTTATCTCAAAGTTGCTCACCTGTATGGGGGTTTTGTTAGGCTTTGTGGGAAAAAGATAGGCACTCTCCACATACCTGTCCTTAAACTGGAGCCATCTTCGCAGGATGGTTTCTGTCTTGGAAGAAAAGAAGACAAAGCGGTCTTTCCGGCCTTTGGTGATTTCCGCTCGAAGAAATATTTTTCTGTGGGCCAGGTCAATATCTTCAACAAGGAGAACGCTACACTCGCCTATACGCATACCGCTATCAATCATCAGCATAATCATTGCGTAGTCTCGGTGTTCGGGGTAATAGGACTTGTCCAGGCTTCTGGTTAGTTTCTTAAACTCATCGTCTGTGATGAATTCCTTTGCCTGCCGATTGACCTTTAGTTGTTGGACCTTTCTCATGGGGTTCTTTTTGAGAATGTAATCCCGGTCAAGCCAATTAAAGAAGACCCGGAGGTTGCGAATGTAGTTGTTGATGGTGATAGGGCTGATTGGTTTTCTGAAATCTCTACGGCGGTCGGGGTAATTGATTTCTTTTGCCTTGTCGTTGGCGTAGAAGGAGTATTTGCCTCTCTCCTGGAGGTTGAGAATATACCGTCTAATCACCGATTCTGAAACTTTATCCACGGTTGTGATGTTCAGTTCTTCCGCACACCACCGCTCGAACAGGCGAAGGGTTTGCTCATAACTGTTCATCGTTTTTTCTCGTAATTGACGGCTCCGACAGAAGACCATAAACTCGTCAATCTGCCACTCAAAACTTAAATCGTCCATAGCAATAA
This sequence comes from Ruminiclostridium sp., assembly GCA_017521345.1. The sequence goes on from JAFXCU010000002.1 coordinate 9,574, forward strand.
ACTCTCCCCTTTATTGGTATCATTTTGACCCAATAGATTGAAAGAGTTTATCGCTTCAAGGAAAAAAGTTTATAGGTCCATTTTGTCCGCAATCATTGAAAAAATGAAACATTCATAGGCTTGACCCTTCAAGAAAAAAGGGACGCAATCCCTTGCGTCCCAATGCTTTTTACCCCTGCCGTCTCTGTAATTGCAATCTGTCCGCGATCATGGCAATGAATTCCGAATTGGTCGGCTTTCCCTTGCTGTTGCTCACGGTGAAGCCGAAGTACTTCTGAAGGGTGTCCAGGTCGCCCCGGTCCCAGGCCACCTCGATGGCGTGGCGGATGGCCCGCTCCACCCGGCTGGCGGTGGTGCCGAACTTCCGGGCCACCTCGGGGTAGAGGATCTTGGTGACGGCGTTGATGACCTCCATGTCCTCCACGGTCATGATGATGGCCTCCCGCAGGTACTGGTAGCCCTTGATGTGGGCGGGTACCCCGATCTCATGGATGATGGCAGTGACGTTGGCCTCCAGGGTCTGGCGGAGGGCCGAGGGCTGATTGGGCAGCAGGTCTTCGCACCAGTGCTGGCTGCCCAGCAGGCGGACCCGTTCCACCACCGAAGGGATGCGGCAGGGCTTGACCATATAGTAATCCCCGCCTCTGGCGGCCACCTGATCGGCCATGGCGCCACGGGCAAAGCCGGACAGGACCAACGTGCTCACAGGCAGGGTACTGACGGCATCCAGCACGTCGAAGCCGTCGGCCCGGCCCAGCACCAGATCCATCACCAGGATGTCGGGGGCGAGCTCCCGGGTCAGGCGAATGGCGTCCTGGCCGTCGTTCGTCTGGCCGACCACCTCCAGGCCTTCCTCGCCCTGCAGAGCTTCTGCCAGAGCCGAGCGGAATTCCTCGCTGGTGTCGGCAATGAGAATCCTTTTCTTACTTTCCATGCGTGTGTGTCTCCCCCCTGGGAAGGCGGCTCCGGGCCGTCTTTTCCCAATGTTTTCGTTGTGAAGATATGTGATTTCGACCGGTCAACCACAATTTACCACAATGAGACAGCGAACTCAAGAGCGAATTAGCAAAAACTGGCAAAAGCGTCGGAAAACTTATCGCAATTTTCGTGCAAATTCGACATATATGGCAGAATTTGGAAGAAATGTAGAATAACAGAGAGAGCAAAGGGGAAAAACAGAAGGAACTCAAGAAATTATTACAAATTTGTCAAGAAAATGCGTTTACGAATCATGGTAAAGATGGTATGATAATATCTATATGATTCCAGGCTCCGTCGTACCATTTGGCGGAAACTCCCAGAAAGGGGAAACACTATGAAAAAGCTGATGCTGGGCAACGCAGCAGCAGCCCGCGGTCTGTATGAGGCCGGCTGCTGTCTGATCTCCAGCTACCCGGGCACCCCCAGCACGGAGATCACCGAGCAGGCTGCCCAATATAACGAGATCTATTGCGAATGGGCCCCCAACGAAAAGGTGGCCATGGAGGTTGCCTTCGGCGCTGCCCTGGCGGGCAAGCGGTCCGCCTGCGTCATGAAGCACGTGGGCGTGAACGTTGCGGCCGACCCTCTCTTCACCATTTCCTACACCGGCGTCAATGCCGGCATGGTCATCTGCGTGGCTGATGACCCGGGTATGCATTCCTCTCAGAACGAGCAGGACTCCCGCCATTACGCCATCGCAGCCAAGCTCCCGATGCTGGAGCCCTCCGATTCCGACGAAGCTCTGCGCTTTGCCAAGATCGCCTACGAGCTGTCTGAGGAGTTTGACACCCCCGTCTTCCTGAAACTGTGCACCCGCATCTCCCACTCCCAGAGCATCGTGGAGCTGGGTGAGCGCCAGGAGGCCCCCGAGCGGCACTATGAAAAGAACATCGCCAAGTACGTGATGGTCCCCGGCAACGCCCGGCCCCGCCACCCCATCGTGGAGGCCCGGACCGAGAAGCTCATCGAGTTTGCCGAAACCACCGACCTGAACCGGGAGGAGCTGGGGGAGGACACCTCCTTCGGCATCATCACCTCTTCCACCTGTTACCAGTACGCCCGGGAGGTCTTTGGAGAGAAGGCCTCCATCCTGAAGCTGGGCCTGGTGAACCCCCTGCCCCGACAGAAGATCCTGGACTTTGCCGCCAAGGTGGACCGGGTCATCGTTCTGGAGGAGCTGGATCCCATCATTGAGGAACACTGCCGCAACCTGGGCCTCACCGTCACCGGCAAGGACAAGCTCCCTCTCATCGGCGAGTTTGCCCAGGGCCTGGTAGCAGAGAAGCTCCAGAGCGTGACCAAGCCCTGGGTGGGCCTGGAGGATGCCATTCCTCCCCGTCCCCCTGTCCTGTGTGCAGGCTGTCCCCACCGGGGCCTGTTCTACACCCTGGCCAAGCACAAGGTCACGGCCCTGGGTGACATCGGCTGCTACACCCTGGCGGCTTACGAACCCCTGTATGCCATCGAGTCCTGCGAGTGCATGGGCGCATCGGTCAGCTCGGTCCACGGCTTCAACAAGGCCCTGGGCAAGGAGAGCGAGGGCAAGACCGTGGGCGTCCTGGGCGACTCCACTTTCATGCACTCCGGCATGACCGGTCTGGCCAACATTGCATACAACCAGAGCAACTCCACGGTGATCATTCTGGATAACTCCATCACCGGTATGACCGGCCACCAGCAGAACCCCACCACCGGCAAGAACCTCCGTGGGGAGCCTGCCGGCCAGATCGACCTGGAAGTTCTGTGCAAGGCCATGGGCATCCGCCGGGTCCGCGTGGTGGACCCCTATGACCTGAAGGCCACCGAGGAAGTGGTCCTGGAGGAGCTGGCTGCCCAGGAACCCTCCGTCATCATCACCCGCCGTCCCTGCACCCTGCTCAAGTCCGTCAAGAAGAATCCCCCCCTGTACATCGACCCGGACAAGTGCAAGAGCTGCAAGATGTGCATGAAGATCGGCTGCCCCTCCATTTCCTGGAAGGACAACAAGGCAGTCATCGATCCCACCCAGTGCGTAGGCTGCGGCGTCTGCCAGCAGCTTTGCAAGTTTGAAGCGTTCAGCAGCACCGGACACACCGAGGCCTGACGCAGCAAGCAAATATGCTCCCAGAGCAACCATTCAGGGAGCAGGACAAAACATTGCCCTGCTCCGTTTGCCTGTTCGGAGGCTTTCCATAAGCAGGAATGACAGGTAAAAAAGTATCCGCTTCACACACAACACACGAGGAGAAATCACGGAAAGGTTTTCCCGGACGGGGCATATATTATTGTCCGGGATGACCGACACACACATCGGGGAGAGGGCGTTCTGACCACCCCCATCCCCAGGGGAGGAAAATTTTTATGTTAAGTCAGATTTTGGCAGTTGTCATCTTCGTCATCATGTTCGTGGAGATCGTCCGGGAACGATTCCCTCGCTACCTGGTGGCCCTGGTAGCCGGCGGCGCCACCATCCTGGTGGTCTTCGTCCTGGCCATGCAAAGCTTTGAAGCCATCAAGGCATCTCTTGCCCTTCATACCATCATCGAACCTACCTTCTGGTACACGGTGGGCCATGGCGGCGAGATGCACAGCGGCATCAACTGGAGTACTATCATCTTCATCACCGGCATGATGGTCATGGTGGAAGGTATGGGTGAGGCCGGCTTCTTTGACTGGCTCTGCCTGCGCCTGGCCAAGACCGTCAACTACAAGCCCGCACCTCTGTTCGTGGCTTTCATGATCCTGTCCGCCTTCCTGTCCATGTTCATCGACAGTATCACCGTCATCCTCTTCCTGGCGGTGGCCAGCGTCCGCCTGGCCCACCTGCTGAAGTTCGATCCGGTGCCCTTCATCATTTCCCAGATCTTTGCGGCCAACCTGGGCGGCTCCGCCACCATGTCCGGCGACCCCCCCAACATCATCATCGGCACCGCTCTGGGCTATTCCTTCTTCGACTTCCTGCTGAATACCGGCCTGATCGCCCTGGTGTCTCTGGTCCTGATGGTCCCCTTCTTCTACATCTGCTTCCGCAAGGAGCTGGTCTCCCATGCCGATCTGTCCAGCCTCTCCGGCGATGGCCTGCGGCCTGAAGACGCCATCCACAATAAGAAGGCATTTACCGTCAGTGTGGTCATCTTCATTTTCGTGGTGGTCCTGCTGGTCACCCACGCCATGACCGGCCTTACCGTGGCCACGGTGGGTGTCATTGCGGCGGCCCTGACCTTGACCACAAACAAGGCCCCCGGCCATCTGCTCAAGCGAGTGGACTGGGAGACCGTCTTCTTCTTCATCGGCCTCTTCGTGGCCGTCAGCGGCCTGGAGGAGACCGGCGTTCTGGAGGCCATGGCCAACGGCATCGCTGCCATCACCGGCGGTAACATTGTGATCATGGTCATCATCATCATCTGGCTGTCTGCCATTGCGTCCGCCTTCGTGGACAACATCCCCTTCGCAGCCACCATGGTGCCCATCATCAACTCTCTGTCCGCTACCATGGGCGTGCCTCTGGACACCCTGGCCTGGACCCTGGCCATGGGTACCGACATCGGCGGCTCTGCCACCCCCATCGGCGCTTCCGCCAACGTGGCCGGCACCGCCATTGCTGCCCGTGACGGCCACCCCATCAGCTGGGGCCGTTACTGCAAGTATTCTGCACCTGCATCCATCATCGTGGTGGCCATCAGCATGGGCATGATCCTGCTGCGCTACTGCTGATATCTTTGACCCATTGGAGGGACCTCAATGCTTCTGAGCCAGATCCTGGCCATTGTCATTGCCATTCTTATGTTCGTCCATATCATCTGGGGGAAATACTCCCGTGCCATCGTCGCCCTGTCTTCTGGCGGGGCGATGATTTTGCTTGTCTTTCTGGTGTCCATGGGCAGCTTTTCTGCCGTGTGGGAGGCCCTCAGTGTGGACAGCTTTTTCCACTTCCAGTTTTGGTTCTCCCACATGGGCATCACAGAGTTCAACACGGGGGTCAACTGGAGTACCCTTCTCTTCCTGCTGGGCATGATGATCCTGGCAGAGGAGATGAGCGAGGCTGGTTTCTTTGACTGGATCTGCCTGTGGCTGGCCCAGAAGGTCCACTTCAAGCCCACCCTGATCCTGGTGGCCTTTATGACCTTCTCCGCCCTGTTGTCCATGTTCGTGGACAGCATCACCGTCATCCTCTTTATGGTGGTGGCCACGGTCCAGATGGGCCACCTGCTGAAGTTTGACCCGGTGCCCATGGTCATCGCAGAGATCTTCAGCGCCAACCTGGGCGGTGCGGCCACCATGAGCGGCGATCCCCCCAACATCATCCTGGGCACCTCCCTGGGACTGGGCTTCTGGGACTTCATTCAGAACAACGGCGTCATCTGCCTGGCGGGTTTCTGCCTGATGGTGGTCTACTTCGTTCTGGCCTTCCGGACCAAGCTGGGCCAGGGCATCGGCGAGTCCGACCCGGCCCTGCTGGGTCTGCACCCCGCCGACGCCATCCCCGACCGGGACCGGTTCCGGACCTGCACGGGCATCTTCCTGCTGGTGATCTGCCTGGTGATGGCCCATAATCCCACCGGCCTTACCATGCCCACCATCGGCCTTATGGCCGGGGCACTGACCCTGGCGGCCACCAAGTACCCCATGGAGATCCTGAAAAAGGTCCACTGGAAGACCTTCGCCTTCATCATCGGTATGATGGTGGTGGTGAGCGGCCTGGAGCAGACCCATGTGCTGGACGGACTGGCCCAGTTCCTGGCAGGGCTGGCCGGGAGCGACCACACCATGATGGTGGTGGTCCTCATCTGGTTTACAGCCATCTGCTCGGCCTTTGTGGACAACATCCCCATGACCACGGTTATGGTGCCGGTGATCCTGTCCCTGTCCGACCTGCTGGGCATGGACCTAAGCACCCTGGCCTGGACCATGTCCAAGGGCACTGACATTGGCGGCATTGCCACCCCCATCGGAGCTTCTGCCAATGTGGTGGGCCTGTCGGTGGCGGCCAAGGAGGGCCATAAGATCGGCTGGCGGCGGTACTGTAAGTACACGGTCCCTGCCTGCATCATCGTTCTGACCCTGAGTCTCTATCTAATCCTGAACCTGCATTGACCAATGCCGACAGACGAGGAGAGCCTTGTCTGTCGGCTTTCTTTATAGTACAATAAAAGAAAATGACAGAAAAAGGAGGCGGGCCCATGTCATTCCGGTTCGACACCCGCATCAGCTATCTCTACAGCTTCAGCCTCTTTGACCCCAGCTATACTGCCCCGGAGGAGGAGAAGGTCCGCCGGATCCGGCAGGCCTTGACTAAGGCATTTCCCCAGTGCTTGCCCGATGATGATCCGTCGGTGGGGGAGAACGCCATCTTTCGGGATCTGAACATCGTCCAGGGCTTTCTTCACGGGGGCGGCCTGCCCTTCCCCAGCCGCCGTTTTCTCATCCGGGACCTGGGCCTGACCTTTGAAAAGGTCCCCATGGAGGAGACCGCCGTCCTGTTCAGCCTCTTTCCGGAGTTCAACGCCGGTCAGCTGATCTTCTCCTTCCGGGCGGAGGATGTGGATACCGACCAGCTCATCTACCTGCGGCAGATTTTTGGGGGCGTGGCTCCCTTCCGGGCCAGGGACGGCCGGGCGTATTCCCTGAACCAGTGGTTCCGGGCGGTGACCGACACCCTGGGTGTGCCGGTGGATGACCCGGATACTGCCTACCTGGTGGAGGTCAAGGACGTTCGTCCTGGACTCACGGCAGACCAGCTGCTGGATCAGGAGTCCCAGCGGCTCTACGGCATCGTGACCGGAGACGAGGGCTGGCAGTTCGCGCCAAAGGCTATGGCGGACGAGCGGCTGTCCAATTACTGGGGCAGCCGGGACTTTGTTCGGATCGTGGTTTTTGGCAACAACGGCCTCTTCCTGAACCTGAACCGGTCGGAGATGGCCCGGGACTATCTGGCCCGCCAGGACCAGTTTGGCGGCTGGGCCTACGGAGGTGCCAACGACTACTTCCGGGTGGACTCTGATTTGGCGGGTCTCTGCCATGGCATCCTCCACGCGGAGGAGATGGTGATGGTCATCAAGACCATTGCCGGGCGCATCCTGAACCGCCAGCAGTTCTATCAAAAGCACCCCGCCGGGGGCCTTGGTGCGGCCATCCAGCGGACCCGCCTCTTCCGGCGGGAGCTCATCGTCACCCTGGACCGGGTGGAAAACCTGGGCATCATGGAGATCGGGGAGCTGGAGCAGCTGATGCTCAACAGCCAGAAGATCACCCCCCTCATCGACAGCATCAAGTACCTGCTGGAGCTGCTGGAGGGGGAACTGGACCTGCTGTACCAACAGAGTACCAACCGTTTGGTGAACATCCTTACGGTGGCAGGCCTGCTCATTTCCGGTCTGAGCTTTCTGTTCAGTTTCTTGTGATGTAAAAAATTCCCTTGCGCTTGTTGCGCAAGGGAATTTTTCATGCTTCGGCAGCTGCGGATGGCGGATCGCGGAAGACGACCTTCAGCAGGATGGGGGTGACAATGGTGGTGACGACCACCACCACGATGACCGGGCCGAAGAGATTTTTGCTGATCAGTCCCAGGGCGGTGCCTTTGGAGGCCACGATCAGGGCTACCTCACCACGGGAGACCATGCCCACACCGATCTGAAGAGATTCCCGGTTGTTGTACTTACAGAGCTTGGCACCCAGACCACAGCCCACCATCTTGGATAGGACAGCCACGATGGTCAGGACGATGGCGAAAAGGAGAATGTGGGTGTTCATGCCCTCCAGTTCTACCTGGAGGCCGATGCTGGCAAAGAAGACCGGAGAGAGGTAGAGGAAGGAAATGGCCTCAAAGCTGTTGGCCAGGAAGGAGCGGTGCTTCTCCGGCATGGTATTGGAAATGGTAAGACCGGCCACGAAAGCACCGGTGATGTCTGTGACGCCGTAGAAGTGCTCGGCGATAAAGGCAAACAGGAGGCAGAAGGCAAAGGCCACGATCACGTGCTGGGTAAGGCCCTCCGACGAGCGGTGGGTCCACCAGTGGAACACATGGGCGAAGAGAACACCGGCCAGCAGGGCAAACACGAAGAAAAGCACGATTTTAATGAGGACCTCGCCGATGTTTACGGAGGGATCGGCAAAGCTGGTGACAATGGTCAGGGCCACGATGCCCAGCACGTCGTCGATGATGGCGGCACCCAGAATGGCGCTGCCCACAGAACCCCGGAGCTTGCCCATCTCCCGAAGGGTCTCCACGGTGATGCTGACGGAAGTAGCAGTGAGGATGATGCCAAGGAACATGTTTTGGAGCATCGGGTTTCCGTCAGGAGCGCTGGTGCTGAAGAAAGATCCTACGGCAAAGCCTCCTGCCAGAGGGATCAGGACACCTGCCAGGGCTATGAGAAAGGCGGCCTTGCCGCTGCGCTTGAGCTCATGGATATCGGTCTCCATGCCCGAGGTGAACATCAGGACGATCACGCCCAGGTTGGCGGTGGTTTTCAAAAAGTCGGTCTCCTGAATGAGGCCGAACACGGCCGGGCCCAGCAGCAGGCCTGCCACCAGAGCGCCCACCACCTGGGGCATCCGGAATTTTTGGGAGAAAAGGCCCAGGACCTTGGTGGACAGAAGGATCAGAGCCAGGTCAAGTAAGTATTTGTATGCCATAGTAAACGCCTCGATTTTCTGCGAATACTGGAAAAGGATTCCAACAACCGGGCTATTATACCCCTGGTGCAGTAGGAAATCAACCGAAAACTGGTAGAATTGGCGTTTTTTGTAGAACCATGACAAAAAGAACGCCGGGATCAAGTCCCGGCGTCGTGAATTGTGAGGGCGTTGGTGGTGTTGAAGGAATAGTCTAACCCGTTGGTGGTGAGGACCACGTTTCCGCTTTTGCCGGTGCCGTACACCGTGGTGCCCATGTCAAAGAGCCGCTGGAGGACCACTGCGGTGGGGTGGCCGTAGGAATTGCCCTGCTTGTAGGGGGCCACGGCGTATTCCGGCCGGATGACCTCCAGGAACTCCTGACTGGTGGAGGTCTTGGACCCGTGGTGGCCGATCTTCAGCACGTCCACGTCCCGGAAGAGAGAGAGGGATTCCCGCTCTGCCGTGGCGGTCATGTCCCCGGTGAAGAGGACCTCTACCTCGCCGCAGACCAGCTGAGCGATGACACTCATGTCATTGGAGGCCGTCCAGTGGTCTCCTGTCTCGATGATCTCCAGATAGGCGGTCTCGTTGAGGGGGATGACCCGGTCCTCGTCAAAGGACAGCAGGCAGTCGGGCTCGGCTTCCACGGCGGCCCAGTAGTCCACCCAGCTCTGGGTGGTGTTGGGATAGCCGCTGTCGATGATCTCCCCCACCTGGAAGGCGGTCAGCACATCGTCCAGACCGCCAATGTGGTCGTGGTCCGGGTGGGTGGCGATGACGTAGTCCAGGATGCCGTCCACATGCCCTGTGAGGTACTCCACCAGCCGGGGACCGGCCTTGTTGGTGCCGGCATCAATGAGGACTTCCAGCTCGCCGGCGTCGATGAGGGCGGCGTCTCCCTGGCCCACCTCGATGAAGTGGACCCGGACCAGGGGCAGACCTGTGGTGGCTACCACCTGCCGGGTGTCATTATTCCAGGTGACATAGGCCCCGAAGGCCTCCAGCACCGCACGAATGGGCAGATAGGTCCGGTCTCCCTGGATGAGAGAGGTGGTGTCGATGGGTACCTGCCGCCCGTTGACCAGGATGTAGGCCTGTCCGATGGGGACCTCTACCACCACACCGTCCTTTTCAGCCCAGGCGGTGCGGGTGTCGTTGTTCCAGTCCACAGTACAGCCAAAAGTTTCCAGGGTCACACGGAAGGGGACCTGGGTACGGCCGGCGCTGTCGATGAAAGGGTAGCCATAGGTTTCGTCAAAGGCCACGGCCTGGCCGTCAAGGGTGACCCCCACAGTTTGGGTGGCCCCCGCCGCCACAGGCAGGCAGAGGGTCAGGGCCAGCAGAAGGGGAAGGATGCGTTTGCGTAGGTTCACGGGAGAACCTCCTTGTCTGTTTTGTCTGGGGATTTTGCCAGTACGGCGTTTTTGTAGGCGGCGTCCCCGGTGACCTCCCGGAGGACGGTGAGCTCCGGAGGGATAGAGATGAGGTCATCCTCCTGCTCCAGCTCCACTTCCAGAACGGCCTGGTCCTGCCAGAAGGGATAGAGGTCTACCTCCAGCAGCTTGCCCCGGTAGGGCAGGCAGTATCGGGTCTTGTGGAGGACCCGTTTGGTAGGATCTGCCTGGGGGAGGAGAGCCTGGTATTCCTCCCGGGTGATCTCCCGCTCCTCCTCCTGGCGTTTGATGCCTTCCCCCCGCTTGACGGTGTAGAACCAGCGGGAGATCCCGTCCTGGGTCCGCTGGCGGACCCGGACCTCGTCCTCCGGCTGGGACAGAAGATAGGTCTGGACCATCTCCCACCGGGTCATGCCCGGCCAGGCTTCCAGGATGGAGAGATCCGGATAGGCAATGAGGAATTTGCGCTCGATCTCATAGGTAGGGGCTTGATGGCGGAAGTACAGGCGGTCAGGAAACTCGCCCTGGGTGGGCACCATACCGCATTTCTCCATGATCCGCCGGGAGCCCGTGTTGTCTGGGGCGCACCAGGCGATGACCTGGCGGATGCCCTCCGGGCCGGTGAGATAGGCCAGGACCCGGGCAAGGGCTTCCGTGGCAAAGCCCTGCCCCCAGTGGGGCCGGAAGATACTCAGCCCCACTTCGATGGTCCCGTGGTTTGGGTCGTAGTCATAGGCTCCCACGGTGCCCACCAGCTCGCCCTGGTGTTCGATGGCCCAGCCGTAGAATCGGGAGTCCGGGTAGCTGGCCAGGAACCGCCCCATGGTCTCCATGGCCATCTCCTCTGTGGCATAGGGATTCCAGCCGGAGTACTGGTACATGGCCTCGTCCAGACCGAAAAACCGATGTAAGACCGGGGCATCCTGGAGGATGTGCTGCCGCAGGGTCAGCCGGTCTGTTTTCAAGCGAATGGTTCCGTTCATAGTGTTCTCCAAAGTCGTTTTCTGTATGATAGCACATTCCGGCAAAAAAAGACAGAGGCGAAAGCCTCTGTCTTTTTAGCTGCTCAGAATATCTGTCCTGGCAGGACCAGCTTTTCCTTGGGCGGGAACCCTTTGTCAAATTCCTCGGCGGCGGCTTCGTCCACGAAGTATCCCGAAGGGGTGGCGTATTCTCCGGTGACCCCGTCCAGATAGCCGGGGATCAGCTCCCGGCATAGAAAGAAGGAGTCGTCTGCGCCTTCCGGCAGACCGTGATAGCGAATGCCGAATGCCCGGGCGAAGGTAAACCCGCTCTTACCGTAGAAGCCGATGTTCCCCTCGAAGCCCAGGGCGCCGAAGCCCAGGGCGGCGGCCTGTTCCAGAGAGTGGTCCAGCAGGAGCTTGCCATATCCCTGCCGTTTCCAGTGGGGGTGGATGCAGATGGGCCCCATGGTCAGGATGGGGCGTTCGCTGCCGTTGTCGGTCTGGATGACCGCTCGCATAAACATATTCTGGCCGATGATCTGTCCGCCCTTTTCCAGGACGAGGTTCAGCTCCGGGACGAACGCGGGGTCAGTCCGCAGGCAGTGCAGGACGTAGTGCTCCAGGCAGCCGGGGCGGTAGACGTTCCAGAAGGCCTCCCGGACCAGGTTCTCCACCTGGCGGTGTTCCTCTTTGCGTTCCAAGCGAATGATGTAGTCATTTTTGTTCATTGTTTTTCCTCCTGATGATTGTTGACTGCAATACTGGGAGGTTTGGGTGAGATGCGCGCAAACCTCCCGGTCAGCCCGCAATCTCCAGTGTTCTTGGGTTTCTCAAAAAGCAATCTCCTGCATATATCATTTCCCCGGTTGGGGATATCTTATCATACCACAGCGTGGGACTGTTTGCAAAAAACTTTTGACAATCGGCTTGTTTTATGCTAAAGTAACCTCCGTTGCGTAGCGAAAGCGTAAGTCCAAACGATTGGACTTGCGCTTTTTTGTTTTTTTAGAAAGAAATGAGGTATGTATGGAAAAACACAAGAACCAAAACAACCTGAAGGCGGCGGTGCTGTCCCTGTCTCTGCTCACCGTCATGGCCGGTGCCGCTGTGGCCCCCGCCCTGCAGATCATCTTGGAGTACTTCCATGACGTGGACCAGACCCTGGTGCAGATGATCATCAGCATCCCCTCCCTGTTCATTGCCCTGACCAGCTTTGTCTTCCCCGCTCTGTGCCGGCGGTTCAGGACCAAGGAACTGGTCCTCATGGGCCTGGCCTTCTATGTGGTGGGCGGCTGCCTGGCGGGTGTCTTCGGCAATATCTATTTGGTGCTGGCCTTTCGTGCCCTGGTGGGCGTGGGTGTGGGCATCATCATGCCTCTGTCCACCGGCCTGCTGTCCTTCTATTTCCCGCCGGAGGAGCAGGACAAGCTCATGGGCTGGTCCTCTGCCATGAACCAGATGGGCGGCGTGGTGGCCACCCTCCTCTCCGGTGTTTTGGCGGCCATCAGCTGGCGGGCCAGCTTTCTGGTCTACCTCCTGGGCCTCATCAGTGTTATCCTCTGCCTGATCTGCCTTCCCAACGACCGGCTGGGCCCACGGGAGAAGACCAGGAAGGGCGAGGGGGCCTGGAAGAAGTACCATGTGTTCATCGTGGCCATCTTCCTGGAGATGTTCACCTTCTTTGTCTACCCCTCCGCCTTTGCCATGGAGACCGCCAAGGGGGGTGTCATCCCTCACCAGTACATTGCCGTCATCATGGCGGGCATGGACTTTGCGGCCTTCCTGGGGGGCCTGGGCTTCGTGATGGTGAAGA
>JAFXCU010000147.1 GCA_017521345.1 Ruminiclostridium sp.
ACATCCGCCTTCTCAGCCAGGCCCACCATCTCCAGCAGACGGTCTGCCGTGGCGTTGGCCTCGGCCTCGGGCATATTCCGCAGCTTGGTCAGGGCGATGGTGATGTTTCTTCTCACCGTCAGGTGGGGGAAGAGGTTGAACTGCTGGAAGACCATGCCGATCTGCATACGGATCTTGTTGATGTCCACCTTCTTGTCCAGGATGTTCTCGCCGTGGAAGAGGATCTGGCCCTTGGTGGGCTCTTCCAGACGGTTGAGGCAGCGGAGCATGGTGCTCTTGCCGGAGCCGGAGGGGCCGATGATGGCCACCACGCCGCCCTTTTTGACCTTGAGGTCAATGCTCTTCAAAACCTCAAGATCCTTGAAGCTTTTGCCGAGGTCCTTGACCTCCAGAATAAATTCACGTTCCATGTGTGTTCACCTTGTTATTCAGATTCCGCCCGGGAAAGGGACGGGATAAACGCAAAGAACTGGAAACGCGGGAACACCACGTTTCCAGTGCTTCTTATGTTGCTGGATGTCAGCGGATGGGATCAGCCCTGGGCCTCCTTGCTGGCCTGTGCGCTGTACTCTTCGATCCACTTCTCAAAGTTGCCGTTGTCCTGGTTTTCCTTGATGACTTCGTTCACCAGCTCCAGGAACTCGGGAGCGCCCTTGGCGATGCAGGCCTGGGTGGGCTTGTCCTTGTTCTCAAAGTCCAAGTCGGCCAGTTCTGCGTAGGAGTCGTTGTTGACCACGTACTGCTTACCGACGACCATACCGGTGACCACGGCGTCGCACTTGCCCTGGCTGAGCTCCATGAAGCAGTCAGCGATCAGGGACAGAGCGTTGACGTTGGCGCCGGGGAGCTCTGCTCTTGCCACGGTCTCGGAGGAAGCGCCCAGCTCCACATCCACGGTCTTGCCTTCGAAGTCGGCCAGAGAGGTGTACTTGTCGGCGTCCTCAGCCCGGACGACGATGGTCTGCTCGTCGTTGACGTAGACCATGGAGAAGTCTGCCATCTCGGCACGCTCAGGGGTCTCGGGCAGGCCTGCGATGACGATGTCGCAGACGCCGCTGTTCAGGTTCATGATGAGCTCACCGAAGGGCATGTCCTGGACCACCAGCTCCACGCCCAGCTTGTCGGCGATGGCCTGGGCCAGCTCCACGTCGATGCCGATGACAGCGCCGTTGTTTTCCATGCTGACGAACTCAAAGGGAGGATAGCCGGAGGCAGTGCCCAGTACCAGCTGGCCCTTCTCCTGAATCTCTGCGATCTTGCCGGAGGCGGCGGAATCGCTGGGGGTCTCGGTCTCTGCGGAAGTGTCGCCGCCGCCGCAGGCAGCCATGGACAGCACCATTACCAGAGAGAGGACAGCGCAAAGGATCTTTTTCATGTTTTTCATAACAATACCTCGTTTCCGCCGTTCAGCGGCTTGTTGATGGTATGATTATACGACCCCCGTCCACAAAAGTCAAGAGATAAATGAATAAATATTCATGAATATTGGGGGTGCATACATTCGTCTGTCGGGTGCAGTCAGCTCAGGGCCTTCTCGATCCGGTCAAAGGCTTCCTTCAGCACGTCCACCCCGCAGGTGCAGGCGATCCGGACGTAACCCTCGCCGCAGGCGCCGAAGGCGTTGCCGGGCAGGGTGAGAACATGGGCCTCCCGCAGGATCATGTCGGAGGCCTCCACGCTGGACAGGCCGGTCTTCTTGATGTTCACGAAGAGGTAGAAGGCCCCCTTGGGGGGATAGAGGACGCTGAGCTTGGGAATCTGGTTGATCCGCTCGGCGGCGTAGAACATACGCTTACGGTACTCCTCCACCATGTCGGGCTGGATCTCCTTCCGGTGGCGGAGGGCATAGATGCCCGCACGCTGGGAGACGGAGGGTGCGGTGAAGACCATGTTCTCGTTGATCTGCTGGATGGTCTTGATGATGTAGTCGGGGGCGATGATGTTGCCCAGACGCCAGCCGGTCATGGTGAAGTTCTTGGAGAAGGAGTTCAGGATGATGGTCCGCTCCCGCATGCCGGGCAGGGAGGCAAAGGGCACGAAGGGGTTCTGGTAGCTGAAGGCGGTGTAGATGTCGTCCGCGATGACCACCAGGTCGTACTTCTCTGCGATGGCGGCGATCTTCTCCATGGTCTCCATGGTCAGGCAGTTGCCGGTGGGGTTGGAGGGGGAGTTGATGACCAGGGCCTTGGTGCGCTCGGTGATGAGGCTCTCCATGCGCTCGGTGCTGATCTGGAAGTCCTCCTCCTCATAGGTGGGCAGCTCCACGGGGATGCCCCGGGCCAGCTCCACCTGCTGGGGGTAGGGGGTGAAGTAGGGGGCCTGGATGATGACCTCGTCCCCGTCGTCCAGGATGGCCTCCAGGGCCAGGTACATACCCATGCAGGCAGAGGTGGAGACGAAGACCTCCTCGTCGGCCACATCCATGCCGTACTCTTCCTTGTAGAACTTCACGATCTCCTCTCGGAGCTCGGGGTCGCCACGGAAGTCGGTGTACTTGGTGTGACCGGCCTTGGCGTCGGCAAAGGCCTTGTCGATGATGAGGTCGTGGGTGATCAGGTCGGGGTCACCCAGGCTCAGGTTGATGACGTCGTCAAAGGACTTGGCCAGCACGTCGGACTGGCCCATGGCGGTGCTCTGGTCCTTCCAGTACCGCTTGGCGATAAACTTGTGCTTCATGTGGTCCTCCTTAGTGCACGGCGCCGGAAGCCTTCATGGCGGCGATCTGCTCGGGGGTGTAGCCCATGGAGGTCAGGATCTCCTCGGTGTCCTCTCCCAGGGGGCCGGTGGGCTTGTACTCCTTGCGGCCGTAGTCGCTGAACCAGACGGGGGGATTGGGGAGCATCACGGTGGTGTGGTCGGCGTCGGGGAACTCCACAGGGACCACGTAGCCGTTCTCGATGGCCTGGGGGTCCTTGCTGACCTCGTGGGACTTCTTCATGATCTCGCAGGCCACGTTGTTGGTGGAGAAGATCTCACGCCACTCGGCGGCGGTCTTGGTCAGGAAGATCTCGTTGCACTGGGTGATGACCTCCTCGATGGCGTTGGTCTTCTGGAGGGTGTCGATGGTGGCGCAGCGAGGATCGTCGCAGATCCACTCGATGCCGAAGAGCTTGGAGATCTTTTCCTTGTCCATGACGTACTCGTTGCAGTAGACGCCGATCCAGCGGCCGTCCTTGCACAGGTAGGTCTGGTTGAAGGGGTCGGTGGGGCGCAGGGGTTCAGGGTTCAGGTCCTTCCGCTCGAACTGGGTCTGGACCACGCCAATGGCGTTGCACCAGATGCCGCTGGCGAAGAGGGAGGTGCCCACCTTGGTGCCCAGGCCGGTCTCCTTCTTGGCATACAGGGCCATCAGGATGCCGGACAGGAAGGCAGAGCTGGTGGCCATGTCGCCGAAGGCGTAGGTGGGCAGGAAGGGGAAGGAGCCTTGGGTGGACCAGTCGGCCAGAGGGCCGGAGCGCAGCCAGAAGGCGCTGATGTCGAAGCCGGGGTTGTTGGCGGCGGGGCCGGTCTCACCGTAGCCCAGGAAGTGGGCGTAGATCAGGCCGGGGTTGTGCTCCTTCATGGTCTCATAGTCCAGGCCGTTGCGGACCAGGGACTGCTCCCGGACGTTGGTGATGAACACGTCGGCGTCCTTGAGCAGGTCCAGCAGGACCTTCTTGCCCTCTTCGGTCTTGAAGTTCAGGGAGATGAACTTCTTGCCGCTGTTGTGGACGGTGAACAGGGGGTTCAGGTCGTCTTCATAGGGGGTGAACTCGTGGGTGCCGGCCTGACGCATCACGTCGCCGTCCAGGGTCTCCACCTTGATGACGTCGGCGCCATAGGAGGCCAGGACACGGGCGGTGGTGGGGGCTGCCACCACGGTGCCCATTTCCACGACTTTGACGCCCTCCAGGGGCAGTCTCATCTTCTTTTCTTCCATTATAACTGGCTCCTTGCTGCCTCGGCGCCCCGGTTGAAGCACTCGGTGTTCTTGGGGTTGTTCTTGCCCTTCTTGCCGAAGTAGTGCTCCACGGCGGCACGCATCTCGTCCTCGTCATACTTGTCGGAGGCGCAGGCCAGGGCGCCCAGCATGACGATGTTGGTGCCCTTGGGGTTCTTCAGCTCGGTGGCGATGTCGGTGGCGGGCACCTTGATGACGATGATGTCGTCACGGTAGGTGCGGCCCTCGGAGACCAGGGAGCTGTTGACCAGCAGGACGCCGCCGGGCTTCAGGCGGCTCTCATAGGTGTCGATGGCCTGCTCGTTCAGGGTGTAGACCACGTCGGGCTCCAGGCAGTAGGGGCTGGGGATCTCCTCGTCGCTGATCTTCACGTCGCAGTTGGCGGCGCCGCCCCGCATCTCAAAGCCGTAGGAGGGGTACCAGGAGACGTTCTTGCCGGCCTCCATGCCTGCGTCGGCCAGGATCATACCGGCCACCAGGACACCCTGGCCGCCGAAACCTGAACAAATGACTTCGATCATGCTTCCTTACCTCCCTTGTCAATGAATTCACCCAGGG
>JAFXCU010000148.1 GCA_017521345.1 Ruminiclostridium sp.
GCTATGCCCCTGACCACGGCCGAGCTGGACCGTGTGGCAGAGCTGCCCTATATGCGGGAGCCCCACCCGGTCTACGATGGCATGGGGGGTGTGCCCTCCATCGAGGAGGTCCGGTTCTCGGTGATCCACAACCGAGGCTGCTTCGGCGCCTGTAAGTTCTGCTCCCTGGCCTTCCACCAGGGGCGGATGGTCACCTCCCGCAGCCACGAGAGCATCATCCGGGAGGTCACGGAGCTCACCAAGCACCCCGGCTTCAAGGGGTACATCCACGACGTGGGCGGACCCACTGCCAACTTCCGGCGGCCCTCCTGTCAGAAGCAGCTCAAGCACGGCCTGTGCAAGAAGCGGGACTGCCTGGCTCCTGAGCCCTGCCCCAACCTGGACGCCGACCACGCCGACTACCTGAAGCTCCTGCGGAAGTTAAGGGAGATCCCCGGCATCAAGAAGATCTTCATCCGCTCCGGCATCCGGTTCGACTACCTGCTGGAGGACAAGAACGGGGAGTTCTTTGCTGACCTGGTGAAGCACCACATCAGCGGCCAGCTGAAGGTGGCCCCCGAGCACTGCGTGGGCCACGTGCTGGACCACATGGGCAAGCCCCACATCGGGGCCTATGAGAAGTTCAAGACCAAGTACGAGCGGCTGAACCAGAAGTACGGCAAGAACCAGTTCCTAGTGCCCTACCTCATGTCCTCTCACCCGGGCTGCACCCTGAACGACGCCATTTCCCTGGCCCAGTGGCTCAACAAGACCGGCCGGCAGCCTGAGCAGGTCCAGGACTTCTATCCCACCCCCGGCACCATCTCCACCTGCATGTACTATACCGGCCTGGACCCCCGCACCATGAAGGAGGTCTATGTGCCCAAGAATCCCCACGAAAAGGAGCTTCAGCGGGCCCTCCTCCAGTGGAAACGGCCGGAGAAGCGGCGGCTGGTGATGGAAGCTCTGCATAAGGCGGGACGGGAGGATCTGATCGGCTATGGTCCCGACTGTCTCCTGCGTCCGGTGCGGCCTGTAAAGGCTGACGGGGCGGAAAAGAAGGGTGTCAAGGTTGACAGGAAATCCGGGAAGGCCCCTGCCAAGGCCGCCCAAAAGGACAAGGGCAGGGGAGACCGCAAAACCACCACCCGTCAGGGAAAGGCCCCTGTAAAGAAAAAACGCTGAATAAAACACCTCCTGATTCTTCGGGAGGTGTTTTGCTTTGAATAGGCAAGGGGTTTGGTTGGATGAAGAAAAGTTGACTTTCCTTTGTTAGGTTGACAGTTCGTTTTTGCCCTTTTGCTTTTTTGCTGTATTAGGCAAAATTATACCCCCAGGATTGTATATTTTTAGTCTTGACACATCCCAGGGGGAATTACTATAATAGGTGTCAATCTTGAGAAAACCGAAGAAACGAATATTTTTTCAGGAATGGAGATCGACCACTGATCTCTGAGTAATTAAGGAGGAAAACACACATGAAACTGAAGAAGATTCTTGCTCTGACTCTGGCTCTGGCCATGTCCGCCAGCCTGTGCGCTTGCGGCGGCGGTGGCGAAGAGGCTCCCGCTCCCGAGGCTGAAGGCGGCGACGCTGCTGCTACCCTGAAGATCGGCGGCATCGGCCCCCTGACCGGCGCTGTTGCTACCTACGGCGTTGCTACCCAGCGCGGCGCTCAGATCGCTGTTGACGAGATCAACGCTATGGAAGACAAGGCATTCGCCATCGAGTATGATTTCCAGGACGACACCGGCGTTGCTGAGACCGCAGTCTCCGCTTACAACACCCTGAAGGACTGGGGCGTTGACGTGATCTACGGCACCACCACCACCGGTCCCTGCATCACCATCGCTTCCGAGACCAACGCTGACCGCATCTTCCAGCTGACTCCCTCTGCATCTTCCCCCGACGTCACCGCTGGCAAGGACAACGTCTTCCAGATGTGCTTCACCGACCCCAACCAGGGCGTGACCGCAGCTAACTACGTCAAGGATACCGGCCTGGCAACCAAGGTCGGCGTCATCTACAACAACGGCGACGCATACTCCACCGGTATCGCACAGGGCTTCATCAACCAGTGCTCCGCTCTGGGCATCGAGGTCGTCACCGAGCAGACCTTCCCCGCTGACACCAACACCGACTTTAACGTCCAGCTGACCGCTTGCAAGGACGGCGGCGCTGAGCTGGTCTTCATGCCCATCTACTACACCCCCGCTTCTCTGGTTCTGACCCAGGCTGACGCTATGGGCTACGATCCCATCTTCTTCGGCGGCGACGGCATGGACGGCATCCTGAACATCGAAGGCTTCGACACCGCTCTGGCTGAGGGCCTGCTGCTGATGACCCCCTTCAACGCTACCGCTGAAGAGTCCGCTGACTTCGTGGCCAAGTACCAGGAAGCTTACGGCGAGGTTCCCAACCAGTTCGCAGCTGACGGCTATGACTGCATCTACGCTATCTACAATGCTGTCCAGCAGATCGAAGGCGCTCTGGAGATGGACCAGGCTGCTCTGTGCGACGCTCTGATCGCAGTCTTCACCAGCGCTGACTTCTCCGTGGACGGTCTGACCGGCACCGGCATGACCTGGCAGGCAAACGGTGAGGTCTCCAAGGACGCTCTGGTCGTTGCAGTTCAGGACGGCGCTTACGTCGCTCAGTAATTTCACTGGAACCTGACACAATCAAATCGATCCCGGGAGGGCTGCCGGCGCGGTCCGGCAGCCCTCCGTTTTTACTTCCCACGGCTTCGGCGGAAAAGACCACAGCTTTCTGTGATGTTTTCCGCCGCAGCCGAATCCTGCTCTTAGGGCAGGTCGTAATACTAAGAGAGAAAGAGGTGCAAGTTATGACCTTTCTCAGCCATCTCATCACTGGTCTGAGCTTGGGCAGTATCTACGCCATCATTGCACTGGGCTACACCATGGTCTACGGCATCGCCAAGATGCTGAACTTCGCCCACGGCGACGTGATCATGGTGGGTGCGTATATCTGCTTCTTTGCGGTGACCGGCTTTGCCCTGCCTCCCCTGGTGGGCATCCTGCTGGCCATCATCCTGTGTACCATCCTGGGTATGGTCATCGAGCGTCTGGCCTACAAGCCCCTGCGCCAGGCCGCTTCCCTGACCGTTCTGATCACCGCCATCGGCGTCAGCTACTTCCTGCAGAACGGCGCCCAGATCCTCTGGTCCGCATCCCCCAAGTCCTTCCCCACCAACTTCTTCAACATTGGTGAGTCCAAGGGTGTCACCCTGTTTGACGGCGGCCTGACCATCAGCTATGTGGCCATCGTCACCGTGGCCGCCTGCCTGGTCATCATGGCAGCCCTGACCTTCTTCACCGGTAAGACTAAGATGGGCAAGGCCATGCGTGCCTGCTCCGAGAACAAGGCAGCCTCCCAGCTCATGGGTATCAACGTCAACTCCACCATCTCCATGACCTTCGCCATCGGCTCCGCTCTGGCTGCCGTGGCAGGCGTGCTGATGTGCTCCGCTTACCCCACCCTGATGCCCACCACCGGTGCTCTGCCCGGCATCAAGGCATTTACCGCAGCCGTCTTCGGCGGCATCGGCTCCATCCCCGGCGCATTCATCGGCGGCATCCTGCTGGGCCTCATCGAGACCTTCACCAAGGCCTACATCACCACCAACCTGTCTGACGCTGTGGTGTTCGCCGTTCTGATCATTGTGCTGCTGGTGAAGCCCGCCGGCCTCCTGGGCAAGTATGTGCCCGAGAAAGTGTGAGGTGGGCCCTATGAAAAAGAAATCTATGAGCCCTGCTTCCCGCAGCGCTTTCATCAACTACGGCATCGTTATCGTGGCCTTCGTGGTGGTCCATATCCTGCTGGGTCAGGGCATGGTGTCCAACTCCCTGCAGAGTCTGCTGGTCCCTGTCTGCTGCTATATCGTTATGGCCGTCTCCCTGAACCTGACGGTCGGTGTCCTGGGTGAACTCTCCCTGGGCCATGCCGGATTCATGTCCCTGGGCGCTTTCTCCGGCGTCATCGTGTCCTTCGCTCTGCAGGATGTCATCGCCTTTGGTCCCCTGCGTCTGGTGATCTCCATGATCGTGGGCGCCATCATCGGCGGCATCGGCGGTGTCCTGGTCGGCGTGCCCGTCCTGCGTCTGCGGGGCGACTACCTGGCCATCGTCACTCTGGCCTTCGGTGAGATCATCAAGAACGTCATCATGGTTCTGTATGTGGGTCTGGACGAGAACGGTCTGCACTTTGCCACCAGTGAGTCTAACCTGAACCTGGCCTACGAGGGCGTTGCCATTATCAAGGGCCCCATGGGTGCCGTTGGCGTCACCCGTCTGGCCACCTTCACTGCCGGTTTCATCCTGGTGCTGGTCACCCTCATCATCGTCCAGAACCTGGTCAACAGCCGTTCCGGCCGTGCCATCCTGGCCCTGCGCGACAACCGCATCGCCGCAGAAAGTGTGGGCATCTCCGTCACCAAGTACAAGCTCATGGCCTTTGTCACCTCCGCCGCTCTGGCTGGCGCAGCCGGTGCCCTGTTCGGCCTGAACTACTCCTCCACCATGGCCACCCGCTTCGACTTCAACACCTCCATCCTGATCCTGGTGTTCGTGGTTCTGGGTGGTCTGGGCAGCATCCGCGGCTCTATGATCGCTGCTGCCCTGCTGTATATCCTGCCTGAGATGCTGCGCAGCTTCGCCATTTCCGAGTACCGTATGCTCATCTACGCAGTCATCCTGATCCTGGTGATGCTGTTTACCAACAATCCCCAGCTGAAGGAGCTGATCTCCAAGATCATGCCCAAGAGAAAGGCAAAGAAGGGAGGGGAAGCGAATGGCTAAGTTCCACTTTGAAAAGGGCCACATGGTCCCCGTGCCCAGCCACTCCATCATCCCTGAGCGTGACCTGGGCAACGTCCCTGTTCTGGAATGCCGCCATCTGGGCATCCAGTTCGGCGGCCTGAAGGCCGTTGATGACTTCAACCTGACCATCGGCCGCACCGAGATCGCCGGCCTCATTGGCCCCAACGGCGCAGGTAAGACCACCGTCTTCAACCTGCTGACCAAGGTCTACCAGCCCACCATGGGCACCATCCTGCTCAACGGCCAGGATACCTCCGGCAAGGACACCGCCCACATCAACCGTATGGGCATCGCCCGTACCTTCCAGAACATCCGCCTGTTCAACAACCTGTCCGTGGAGGACAACGTGAAGATCGGCCTGCACAACCACAACCGGTATTCCATGGCCTCCGGCGTCCTGCGCCTGCCCTCCTTCTGGAAGCAGGAGAAGGCCGCCCACGAGCGCGCTATGGAGCTGCTGTCCATCTTCCACATGGAGGACCTGGCTAACCACAAGGCAGGCTCCCTGCCCTACGGCGCTCAGCGCCGACTGGAGATCGTCCGCGCTCTGGCCACCGATCCCTCCCTGCTGCTGCTGGACGAGCCCGCCGCCGGTATGAACCCCTCTGAGACTGCCGAGCTCATGGAGAACATCGTGAAGATCCGTGACACCTTCCAGATCGCCGTTATGCTCATCGAGCACGACATGAACCTGGTCATGGGTATCTGCGAGGGCATCTGCGTGCTGAACTTCGGCCGGATCATCGCCAAGGGTACCTCCAAGGAGATCCAGGAGAACCCCGCCGTGATCGAGGCCTATCTGGGCCGCAAGAAGGAGGGCTAAACCATGGCAACCATGCTGAAAGTCAACGACATCAACGTCTTCTACGGCGCCATCCACGCCGTCAAGGGTGTTTCCTTTGAGGTCAACGAGGGTGAGGTCGTCACCCTGATCGGCGCCAACGGCGCAGGTAAGACCACCATCCTGAACACCGTGGCCGGCCTGCTCCACACCCGCACCGGCACCATCGACTTCAACAACATCCACCTGGGTCATTTCCCTGCCCACAAGATCCTGCCTCTGGGCCTGGCGCTGGTTCCCGAAGGACGCCAGATCTTCCAGCAGATGACCGTGGAGGAGAACCTGGAGATGGGTGCCTACACCCGTCCCAAGAACGAGATCCCCGACAGCCTGGATGACATCTTCAACCGCTTCCCCCGTCTGAAGGAGCGCCGCAAGCAGATTGCCGGCACCCTGTCCGGCGGTGAGCAGCAGATGGTGGCCATGGGCCGCGCCATGATGTCCAAGCCCAAGCTGCTGATGCTGGACGAGCCCTCCATGGGCCTGGCCCCCATCCTGGTGGACCAGATCTTCGACATCATCCAGGAACTCCACGCCGCAGGCACCACCATCCTGCTGGTGGAACAGAACGCCCAGATGGCTCTGTCCGTGGCAGACCGGGGTTACGTTCTGGAGACCGGCAAGATCGTGGCCACCGGCACCGGCCATGAGCTGCTGGAGGACGAGGCCGTCAAGAAGGCATACCTGGGCGGATAAGACTTTTGAAAGGCCATAGGCCTTTCAAAAGTGAGGGTCACAGCCTGCTGCGCGCGCCCTTTGGACACACTGGCAGGCCGAGAAGAGTTTTTCGGCACGCACATGTCGCGCCGAAAAACGGACCTAACTTATTTTCGCCGTTTTGGCGGCGAAACTCTGCGAGGCCTGGAAGCCGCTTTGGCGGTGAAACTCTGCGAGACTAAGCCCCCCCTGCGGCCATCCGCCGCAGGGGGGCTTTTTGTCGAAAAACCATGGGATTTCCTCCTTTTTTGTTGACAAGATGACATGGATTTTATAAAACAAATGGTCTGCGTTTTTACACACACGACAGACACCCTTCCAACCAATGAAAAAGGAGAAAGAAAGCGTGGAAGACAAGAAATTCAAACCCTTTATTCCCGCGGAAAGGTCATGCCTGAGTTCACCATCTTTTCGGTGATCCTGGGTATCATCTTGGCCGTGGTGTTCGGCGGCGCAAACGCCTACCTGGGCCTGCGCATCGGCACCACCATTTCCGCCTCGATCCCCGCAGCTGTGCTGTCCATGGGCGTCATGCGCATCATCCTCAAGCGTGACTCCATCCTGGAAAACAACATGGCTCAGACCATTGGCTCCGCCGGTGAATCCCTGGCCGCCGGTGCCATCTTCACCATCCCCGCCCTGTTCATGTGGGCATCCGAGGGCCTGACTGCCATGCCCTCCGTCATCGACATCTCCCTCATCGCCATCTGCGGCGGTGTCCTGGGCGTTATGATGATGATCCCCCTCCGTTCCGCCCTCATCGTCAAGGAGCACGGCGTGCTGGCCTATCCCGAAGGCACCGCCTGCGCCGAGGTCCTGATGGCCGGTGAGGAAGGCGGCAGCAAGGCCTCCGTGGTCTTTGCCGGCCTGGGCATCGGCGCTGTCTACAAGTTCATTGCAGACGGTCTGAAGCTCTTCCCCAGCGAAGTGGACTACTCTATCAAGGCCTATCCCGGCTCCGGCATCGGCGTGGACGTGCTGCCCGCTCTGGCCGGTGTTGGCTACATCGTTGGCCCCCGGGTCTCCTCTTACATGTTCTCCGGCGGCCTGCTGACCTGGTTTGTCATCATGCCCATGATCGTCCTCTTCGGCAGCGATCTGGTCATCTTCCCTGCAGAGGTCTCTGTGGCTGAGCTGTGGGCAACCGGCGGCACCTGGGGCATCTGGGACGCCTTCGTCCGCTACATCGGTGCAGGCGCACTGGTGGCCGGCGGTTTTATCAGCCTGATCAAGTCCCTGCCCACCATCGTCACCACCTTCAAGGCTGCCTTCAAGAGCTACGGTAAGGGCGGCGGCAGCAGCTCCCTGCGCACCGAGCAGGACATCGCCACCCCCATCATCCTGGGTACCTGCCTGATCGTGGCCCTGTTCATCTGGCTGTACCCCGGCATCCCCGTCAACCCCCTGGGCGCTCTCATCGTCCTGGTGTTCGGCTTCTTCTTCTCCACCGTTGCCTCCCGTATCGTGGGCAGCATCGGCTCCTCCAACACCCCCGTCTCCGGTATGACCATTGCCACCGTCATGGTCACCGCCATCATCCTGAAGGCCACCGGCACCGTGGGCACTGAGGGCATGGTGGCAGCCATTGCCATCGGCTCCGTCATCTGCGTCATCGTGGCCTACGCCATCCTGCTGTTCACCCTGTTCTCCTTTGCTGTCCGAGGAGCAAAGAAGAAATAATCACATTGCAAATCAAGAAAAAGGGCTATATACTATAAAGTATATAGCCCTTCTATTTTGGAGGTCCACCCATAGCAAAGAAAGCACAGACCAAATATCTGGATTATATCCCGGTGATCTCAGACAAGAACACCTGGAGCGAGGAGGACGGCAAGGTCACCGTCCACATGGTCCACCGGGGCTTCTATGCCTCCATTGCTCAGAAGTTTTTCCATCGGCCCCGGGTCAGCCACATCGCCCTGGACGAGATGGGGAGCTTCATCTTCCCCCTGCTGGACGGCCAGCGGACGGTGGAGGACATCGCCCAGCTGGTGAAGGCAGAGTTTGGGGATAAGGCCGAGCCCCTGTACGACCGGCTGGTGAAGTACCTGCAGATCCTCCACAACAACGGCTTCATCCGGTTCAAAGGAAAGGATGGGCAGCTGAAATGAGACCTTGGCAGTTTTTGGTGGGCATCCTCCTCTTTGCCCTGGTTACCGCTTTCCTGTACGCCTGGGGTTTGGGAAAGTCCGCCGACCAGGAGGAGACCCTCCGCCGGAACCTGATGCACGCCTGCGGCAGCCGGGTGCTGAAGGCCCTGAAAAAGCAGGAGACCATCACCGGGGGAGAGATCGCCCGGCTCATTGAAGGGGTCACTGTGGGCCAGGTATGGTCCAAAAATAAGATGAAGGTCCAGAACGGAGCGGCCGTGGCCCCCCAGGTCATCGACTTCCTGCTGGATCAGCAGTATGTGGAATCCGCCGGAGGAGACGCCTACCGGCGCAAAGTATAATGCAGAAAGGGGAACCCACTATGGCAGTGTTAGAACATCTGGAACCCAAGCAGGTCTTTTCCTATTTTGAAGAGATCGCAGCCATCCCCCACGGCTCGGGCAACACCAAGGCCATCAGCGAGTACCTGGCCGACTTTGCCTTTGCCCATGACCTGGAATACCACCAGGACGCCATGAACAATATCATCATCATCAAGGAGGCCACCCCCGGTTATGAGGATGCGGCCCCCGTGATCCTCCAGGGTCACATGGACATGGTCTGCGACCTGGCACCGGGCTGCACCAAGGACATGGAGAAGGAGGGCCTGGACCTGGCCATCGGCGAGGACTACATCTACGCCAAGGGCACCACCCTGGGCGGCGACGACGGCATTGCCGTGGCCATGACCCTGGCCATCCTGGCCAGTGACGACCTGGCCCATCCCCGGCTTGAGGTGGTCCTCACCGTGGACGAGGAGATCGGCATGCTGGGGGCTCTGGGCCTGGATGCCAGCCCCCTCACCGCCAAGCGGCTCATCAGCCTGGACTCCGAGACCGAGGACACCATCTTTGTCAGCTGCGCCGGGGGCAACATGACCCACCTGACCATGCCCGTCAAGCGGGGTCCCTATCCCGGCACCCCCATGACCGTCTCCGTGGGCGGCCTGCTGGGAGGCCACTCGGGCATCGACATCCACCTGGGCCGGGGCAACGCCATCCAGCTGCTGGGCCGTGTCCTGGTGGAGGCCTCGGGCTACACCGACTTCCGCATCATCGACGTGAAGGGGGGCGGCCGGGAGAATGCCATTCCTTCCGAGGCCCAGGCCGTCATCATGGCCCTGGACCCCGACGGCATCGAGAAGGCCTGTGCCAGAATGGATGCCATCCTGAAGAAGGAGCTGGCTACCCCCGACCCCGGGGTGACCATCACCGTTGGACCCGCTGAGGAAGGGCTGCCTATGAGCCAGAGAAGCAGCGAGGACCTCCTCTTCCTGCTGACCTGCACCCCCAACGGGGTCCAGGTCATGAGCCCGGACATCCCCGACCTGGTCCAGACTTCCCTGAACCTGGGAACCATTGCCGTTGGTGGTCAGGAGGCGGACCTGGGCTTCTGTCTGCGGTCCAGTGTGGACACCCAGACCCAGATGCTGGTGGACCGCCTGATGCGGTTTGCCCTGGCGGTGGACGGCAGACTGGAGGTCTCCGGCGAGTAACCCGGCTGGCCCTTCCGTCCTGACTCCCCCCTGCGGGAACTGATGACCCAGGTGTATGTGGAGCAGTTCGGCAAGGAGCCCAAAATCAAGGCCATCCATGCCGGCGCTGAGTGCGGCGTCTTCTCCGGCAAGATCCCCGGCCTGGACTGCCTGTGCATCAGCCCGGATATGACCGGCCTGCACACCTATCACGAGAAGCTGTATATCTCCTCCACCCAGCGGATCTGGAACCTGGTGACCGAGACCCTGCGGAGAATGAAATAACGCAAAAAGAGAGTCCCGGTCGGGACTCTCTTTTTATGTGTACGCCCTAATCCCTGTTGTCGGAAAAGGCTTGCTTTTTTGACAAATCAAAGCATGTTGTTGACCCGCTGGTGCAGGGCCATAAACTCGTCCATCATATCTTTGACGATCTGGGCGGCGGGCTTCACGTCGTGGATGCGGCCGATGACTTGGCCCATGGCGATCTGGGCGGCCTGGGGATCGTCGCTCTCGAAGGCGGCCCGGGTGACAGTACCCTTGATGAGGGGGTAGAGCTCGTCAAAGGTGGGGTTGGTCTTTTCAAACTCAATGATGTGCAGAGCCTCCTGGGTCTTGAGAGACCGCAGAGCGTTGCGGATGGACATCTGGGTCAGGACGGTGTCGGTCTCCTTGGCGTCGATGACCGTCTGGCGCAGGTGGGGGCCGATCTCGCACTCTTCGGCCATCATGAAGCGGCTGCCCACCATGACGCCGTCCAGACCCATGGCCAGGGCTGCATACATGGTCCGGCCGTCGCAGACACCGCCGGCGCCTACTACGGGGATATTGCACCGCTCCAGGGTCAGGGGCCACTGGACCATGGAGCCAACCCCGGACATGCCGGGATGGCCGCCGCCCTCATAGCCCACGATGCACACGGCGTCGCAGCCCACCTCCTCGGCGGTGTGGGCAAAGCGGGAGTCGGGGATCTTGTGCATCACCACGCAGCCGTTGCTCTTGAGAAGGTCCATGAAGGGCTTGGGGGAGCTGCCGGCGGTCTCCACGATGCGGACCTTTTCGTCCACGATGGCCTGAAGGAAGCCCTTGATGGGGCCGTCGGGCTTGGTGTCGGGCAGCAGGGAGAGGTTCACGCTGAAGGGCTTGTCCGTGAGGGATTTCAGCAGCCGGATGTCCTCCTGGAAGGCCTCGGGGGTCTCGTAGGTGGTCATGTTGATGGTGCCAAGGCCCCCTGCGTTGGACACGGCGGCGGCCAGTTTGGGCTTGGACAGCCACTGCATGGCTCCCTGGATGATGGGATATTCAATGCCGAAGAGCTCGGTGATCCTGGTTTTCATGGTGTTACCTCTCTATGTCAAATGAAGTGATATCCGATGGATTTTCTCTATGATAGCAACTTTTCCGAGGTGGGTCAATGGATTCTGCCGGGACTTCCTGTGAAAAAATGTTGAAAAACGCGCCTTATAGGTCTATAATAAAATCAGCCAACCAATTCAGAACGGAGGAATCTGCAAATGGAATTCAAGAACGCAACCATGGCCGACTTTGACGTGGCCTTCGACTACATTGAAAAGCTCTGGACCTACAACACCTACGACAAGGAAGTCATCCGCAAGGTGTACGCCGACGTGCTGGCTGACGAGAACTCCTTCGCCTTCTTCCTGATGGACGGCGACGAGTATCACGGCTTCTGCCACGGTGCCTACTTCAACACCTTCTGGCTGTCCGGCATGACCTGCTATGTCTCCTCCATCATCACCAATGAGGATGAGAGAGGCAAGGGCAACGGCGTGAAGCTCATGGACCATGCCAAGGAGCTGGCCAAGGAGAGAGGCTGCAAGGCTCTGGTCCTGGACTCCGGCATGCCCAGAACCCAGGCACACCGCTTCTACGAGATCTACGGTTTCGAGAAGAGCTGCTACGGCTTCGACTATTACCTTTAAGCCAAAAGGGAGCCCAGTTTCACCGGGCTCCTTTTTGTGTGGGATTTGCAGCCTGCTGCGCGCGCCCTTTGGGCACACTGGCAGGCTGAGAAGAATTTCTTCCGATGCACATGTCATCGGAAGAAATGATTTCAGTTGATTTGCTGTCTGCGGACAGCAAACTCTGCGCGAGGCTTTTGTGAAAGAAGGGAACCCCCTGTGGAACTTCGGTTCAGCAACAAAGATTTAAGAAAACTCATCATCCCCCTGGTCATCGAGCAGTTCCTGCAGTTCTCGGCGGGCCTCATCACCTCCATCATGGTGGCCGGCCTGGGCGAGGCGGCGGTGTCCGCCGTTTCCCTGGTGGACTCGGTGTTCATCCTGTTCATCAGCCTCTTCTCCGCCCTGGCCACCGGCGGCGCCGTGGTGGCGGGCCAGCTCATCGGTCTGGGAGATCTGAAGGAGGGCTGCAAGGCCGCCTGGCAGATGCTTCTCTTTGTGGCGACTGCCTCGGTGGCGGTCATGGCTGTGTGTTACCTGGGACACAACTTCATTCTGGACACGGTCTTCGGTGACATCACCCCGGAGGTCCGGCAGAACGCCAAGACCTTCCTGCTGATCACCAACGCCTCCATCCCGGTCATCGCCCTGTACAACGGCGGGGCCGCTATCTTCCGGGTCATGGGCAACTCCAAGATCTCCATGAAGATGTCCCTGCTGATGAACGTCATCAACATTGCGGGCATCGCCATCCTCATCTACGGGGTGGGCATGGGCATTGAGGGCGCCGGTATCGCCCTCTTTACCGGCCGTGCGGTGGCGGCAGTGGTCATCCTGAAGCTTCTCATGAACCAGGACCTGCCCATCCACATCCGCAAGCCCCTGTCCTTCCGGTTTGACGGCAAGCTTCTGGTGCGCATCCTGCGCATCGGCGTGCCCAACGGCCTGGAAAACAGTATGTTCCAGCTGGGCAAAATCCTGGTGCTGAGCCTGGTGTCCTCCTTTGGTACGGCGGCCATCGCTGCCAACGCCGTGGGTAACGCTGTGGCCATGTTCGGCGTCACCCCCGGTATGGCCATGAACCTGGCCACGGTGACCATCATCTCCCAGTGTGTGGGCGCCAGCGCCTTTGACCAGGTGCGGTATTACACCAAGAAGATCATGAAGCTGACCTATGCCATGATGGCGGTGTCCAATGTGATCATCATCCTGATCCTGCCCCTGCTGCTGAAGATCTACGATCTGTCCCCGGAGGCCACCGAGATGGCCCGGCAGATCCTGATCTATCACTCGGTGTGTGCCATCGTCATCTGGACCCCCTCCTTCACCATGCCCTACGTCCTTCGTGCGGGCAACGACGTGGCTCCTACCATGATCATTTCCATCGTGTCCATGTGGCTCTTCCGTGTTATCGCCAGCTATGTTCTGGGCCGGTTTATGGGCCTGGGGCTCTTCGGCGTGTGGATCGCCATGACCATCGACTGGCTGGTCCGTGCCATTGCCTTTGTGGTGCGGTACAAGCAGGAGAAATGGGTGGAAAAGAGCGGCGGAACCCTCAAAAAAGCATAAGAGCAAGACAACGCCCCGGACGGAAGTCCGGGGTTTGTTTGTGTGAGGGGAACCCTGCACGCCCTTGGGACGCCTCCGGCGGGGCCCGGCTTTCTCTGGAGAAAGCCGGGGGAAAGAGCACCAGGGCTCTGCCCTGGACCTGGTTGAGGTTGTGGGAATCCTTCGGGACTCTCTGCAGACCTTTCTTGCCTGCGGCCCATGGTCCAAAGTTGGTAACAGCGTGCCCACCAGCTGGGCACGCATCGGCGTAGGAGCTTGCCGGACGTTTCCGCGCGCCAGCTGGTGGCGCGCTATGGCCAGCCTATCGATACAGAAAACAGGATTCGTACAACCAGAGAAAGGGGTCCAGGGGAAAGAAACTCTTTCCCCTGGCATTCTTTCCCCCCATTTCTCATGGGAGAAATGGGGTTCCCGCCGAATAGGCGCATCCCAGCGTGGCAGGGCAAGAAAAACGCAAGCCCCGGACGGGAAGTCCGGGGCGTTTTGTGTGGGGAGATATGGAGGGTCACTTGGCTCTGACTGCCTTCAGGTTTGCGCGGATCATTTTGGGCATTTCCCGGTACTTCATGCCGTTGGTGGCGGCCACCTGGCTCTGGGCGCAGATGAACAGGCACACAAGGAGAAGGAATGCGGCCAGATACTGCCAGGGCAGGATCATCTGGGCTCTGATGATCCAGACAAGGACTACCACGCTGAACACGAACTGGCAGACTGCGGTCACCATGCCCGGGGTGTAGGAGCGGTTCAGTTTGAAGATCTTGATGGAGGCTGTGTGGACGAAGCCCTCCAGCAGGCCCAGATACACACAGGGAAGGACCAGCCAGGGGTGGGAATGGGCGAAGAAGGGCAGGAAGGTCAGCACGAGCAGGAGCAGATCGATGTAGATCCGGCTTTCCCGCTGCTGCTGCTCCGTGGAAAGAAACCCGGTGTGGATGATCTCTCCCATCATCATGTCCACAAAGCCGCCCGGATAGACGCCCTCCTCCCATTCGTGGAGAAGAAAGAGGAAGGTGTAGGCCAGGACCAGCTTCTGGACGGCATCCGGCGTGATGAATATGGCTGACAGGGTCAGAAACAGCAAGGTGATGACGGTGTAGATCTCCTGGCTGTAATACTTGATGGCTTTCATCGTGGATAACCTCCTTTTGAATGGATGCGGTTATTATAGGATCCGGGAGGCGCCCTTGACAATGTGCGTGTTGTTCTAATAGTCTGATATTAGACGAACCGTCTGATTTTGTCCAAAGGAGGGGGACGATGAACGAGCAGGATCTCCGTGTCATCAAAACACGGGAAAATATTGAGAAAACCTTTTTGGAGCTTCTGGATCAAAAGGGGTTTTCCCGGGTCACGGTGGGGGAGCTGATCTCTGCCTGCCGGATCTCCAAGGGGACCTTTTACTACCACTACCGAGACAAGTATGACCTGGCGGAGAAAATACTGAAGAGACAATTTGCCGTCTACGATGAGATCCTTTCCAACCGACAGAAGGCCATCGCAGAGGGAGAGGGCGGGGTGGAGGCTATGGCAGCTGCTCTGCTGGAGGCCGCCCATGTGTTCCAGCGGCTGCGCTCCATCCGGTCGCCGGAATTTGATGCGGAAAAGGAGATCACAGAGCTTCTGGTGGAAAAATTCCTTGGTTTTTTGGAGCAATGGGAAGGTCTTGGCATCCAATATCCC
Organism: Ruminiclostridium sp.; assembly: GCA_017521345.1. The sequence continues at coordinate 15,171 of JAFXCU010000148.1, forward strand.
TATCAGGTGGCCCGCTATCTGGCGGCTGTCGTCATTGCGGAAGCGGAGATGGTCACGGATGGTCGGGCAGTCCCAGGGCCGGAGTTTTTTGAAACCCTGCAGGAGCTGGTAACGGTGATCGGCCGCTTTGAAGCGCATCGTGGGTCGAGCCCAGCCACAAAGTAACGGATACGGAAAAAGCCTGTCTTTTTCGACAGAGTAAAACGCCCCGGACAACCTGTTCGGGGCGTTGCTGCACAGGGGTGTCCCCTGGTTGGTTGTGGTATGTTTTTCTGTGGGGCGAGCGGGTTCACATCCCGAGCTTTTCCTGGATGTAAGCCCCCACCTGGCCGCCCTCCAGCTGGAGGACGAAGGAAAGTTCGTTTTCGATAAGGGTCTCTGCCCGACGGAGGGTGCTTTCGTCCGAGGCGGCCAACTTTTTGCCCTTGGCGGCAAGATCAGCCCGTTTTTGGTAGATGCAGGTCACCAGGCCAAGGAGTTCCTTCAGGTCGCAGTTTTTCAGGGTGGTCTGAAAGGCGGCAGTCCGAAGCTTCCGGTCCTCGATCCAGGGCGTTTCATCCTCTTTGGTGGAGAGGATTAGGGCGTCGGCCTCCTCCTTGTTGGGCAGTCGCTGCATCTTGGCCAGAAGAACCGGGCTGGAGGTGGGCACGAAAATGGTGGAACCCGGATCTGCCACGGGCTTGAGGATGTAAAAGGTCTTGGGTTCCCCTTTGCCGACGGGGGACTCCTGCCGGATGTCGTCGATGCGGCAAACGCCGCTGCAGGAGTAGCTGACGTAGTCGCCCTTGCGGTATGCTTCTGCCATGATGGGCCTCCTTCCGGGAATAGAAAAAAGGGGTCTGACAGCCATGTCCTGTCAGACCATACTTATAATAATAGTATAACAAAAATCGGCCCGTCGGTCCAAGGGAGTTTTGAACAAAGAACGGGGCTCTGTTTTCGGCGGAACCCACCAAAGGGGGTGTGTGATGGAAGGAACTGGGAAGGATTTTTGGTTGACAAATTTTTTTGATACTTCTATAATAAATGAGGCCCCTTTCCCAGGGGCTTACTTTTGCTGTAAAAAAGTGAGGTGGAACCAATGGACGCAGGCGGTAGTAACGGCACTATGGCAGGCCGAAAACATCAGCGGACAGATGAGCCGCCCTTGTGGGTGTCCATTTGGTCCATGTAACATACGGCCAAGGCTTGTGTCTTACTTCTTGCTGGGAAACTGGGCGCGTGGTAGGCGTCCTGAAACGAAAAAAGCTGGGAGGAGATGCCAATGGCAGACAGAGACAGAATCATCGTGACTTTGGGGGAGACCCTGGCCGCCCTGGTGGAGGCCAAGAAGTACACGACCCTGCGGGACATCCTCGTGACCATGAACGCCTCGGACATTGCGGCGCTCTTCGAGGACCTGCCCGAAGAAAAGCTCCCCCTGCTGTTCCGGCTTTTGCCCAAGGAACTGGCAGCGGAGACCTTTGTTGAAATGGAACCGGAGGCCCAGGAACTTCTGATCCAGGGCTTTTCCGACAACGAACTGAAAGAAGTCGTCGACGAGCTGTACGTGGACGACGCCGTCGACCTGGTGGAGGAGATGCCGGCCAATGTGGTCAAGCGCATCCTGAAGCAGGCCGACCCCGAAATGCGCAAGATGATCAACGAGATCCTCAAGTATCCGGAGGACAGCGCCGGCAGCATCATGACCACGGAGTATGTGAGCCTACGCCCTGCCATGACCGCTGAGGAGGCCATCAAGCGCATCCGACGGACCGGTGTGGACAAGGAGACCATCTACACCTGCTATGTCACCGACAACAATAGAAAACTGGTGGGCATGGTCACCCTGCGCACCCTGCTCCTGGCGGAGGAGGATGACCGGGTGGAGGACATCATGGAGGACAACGTCATCTCCGTGAACACCCTGGAGGACCAGGAGAGCGTGGTCCAGATGATGGCCAAGTACGACTGGGCTGCCATCCCCGTGGTGGATCAGGAGACCCGACTGGTGGGCATCGTCACCATCGACGACGCCATCGACGTCCTCCAGGAAGAGACCACCGAGGACTTCGAGCTGCTGGCAGGTATGACCCCCTCCGACAAGCCCTACCTGCGCACCGGCGTCTTTGAGACCTGGAAGTCCCGTATCCCCTGGCTGATGATCCTGATGCTCTCGGCTACCCTGACCAGCATGGTCCTGACGGGCTTTGAGACCTCTCTGGCGGCCTGCTCCGCCCTCATCGCCTTCATCCCTATGCTGACCGGTACCGGCGGCAACAGCGGCACCCAGTCCTCTGTGGCGGTCATCCGTGCTCTGTCCCTGGGTGAGGTGGAGTTCTCCGACACCATCCGGGTCATCTGGAAGGAGATCCGCGTGGGCGTCCTCTGCGGCGTCACCCTGGCGGCCTGCAACTTCGTCAAGCTCCTGGTGGTGGACCGGATGCTCCTGAATAATGCCGGCGTGACCGTGTGGGTGGCTGCCGTCATCTGCGTGACCATGGTCATCACCGTTCTGTGCGCCAAGACCGTGGGCTGCGTGCTGCCCCTGCTGGCAGAGAAGATCCATCTGGACCCTGCCGTCATGGCCAGCCCCTTTATTTCCACGGTGGTGGACGTAACCACCCTGCTCATCTATTTCCAGGTGGCAAAAATTATCCTTGGAATCTAAAAAAATCTCCCCCGAATCGGAAGGATTCGGAGGAGATTTTTTGTTTGAGAAAGAGTTATACCAGGGGAACCAGACCGCCGTCGGTGCCAACCACCTGACCATTGAAATACTTGGCCTCCTCACTGGCAATAAAGACGAGAACGGGAGCGCAGTCGTCGAAGGAAGTGCCGAGATACTTCATGGGGATCATAGCGGCTACGTAGGCATCCTGTTCTTCCTTGGAGGTGCCTCGGTTGGAGGGGGCTTCGGACTTGACCACCGGCAGGAAGCAGTTGGTGGTGATTCCGTACTGGCCCAGTTCCCGGGCGGCGTTGCGGGTCAGAGAAATAATGGCTGCTTTCGCCATGCCATATGGAACTGTGTTATCCACGGGGGAAACACCGGCAGCAGAGGCACAGGTGATGATGCGGCCGTAGCCGGCCTTTTTCATATGAGGCAGGCACTTCTGGATCATGAGCATGGTGTAGATCGGGCCTTGGTCAAAGAGGATACGTGCATTCTCAGCGGGAGTGTTTTCGACGTTGGACAGCAGAGTAAGACCGCCCTGAGCAATGCAGGCAAGGATGTCGATTTTGCCGAAGTATTCGATGGTGGTGTTTACTACCCGGTCCAAGTCATCTTCTTTTGCGATATCACAGACCATGGGAACGATTTTGCCGGGGTAGTTTTTTTCCTGGGCTTCTTTGGCCAAGAACTCCAGGTTTTCCAGTCTGCGGGCACAGGCAACGACGGTTGCACCTTCATAGGCATATCGAAGGGCACAGCCGTATCCGACACCGGAACTTGCACCGGTAACAATGGCAACTCTATTTTTCAGCTTTTCCATGGGTTCAACTCCCTTTCTAATAAGATACTCTTATTATAGACAGAGTAGCCGGGATGATATATAATGAATCACGCAATACTATAAGAATACAGGCGGTTTGTTGTATGGCATATCAAGAAGCAGAACCCAGGCTGCTGACCCATAAGCAGCCCTATACGGTCCCCTTCGACTTTCGGGAGGACCTTTTGGAATTCATTCGTGCAGGGGATACAGACAGTCTGCTCCTGGGCCTTGACGATGGGTATGACCAATACTGTGACAGCGTGATGCTGGATCTGGAACATGCCCACAATATCTTTTTGTTTAATCTGAGCCTAGCCTACTATTCGGCTTATGCGGGCGGACTCTCTATGGAAGCCGGGCAGAAAATTTGTGCATATTTTGACTTTGAACAGAGGAAAAAAGAAACCGTGCTGGAAATCCGGGAACTTCAGAAGGAAATGATGATCGAATTTGCCCGACAGGTAAAAGAGATCCGAAAACTGAAGGAAAAACCTCTGCGAGTTCGGCGTGCGCTGGAATACATCCATAGTCATATCGATGAGAAACTTTCCGTGGAAGAACTGGCGGAACAATGTCAGGTGTCGGCCTCCACGCTCCAACGCCGCTTCCTCCGATGCACGGGAATCAGTGTGGGGCAGTATATACGGCAGGAACGGGTGCGCCGGGCCTGTGTTTTGTTGGAACATACCGAGATGACCGGGGCAGAGATCAGTGTGTCTCTGGGATTCTGTTCTCAGAGCTATTTTATTCAACAGTTTCGGGCGGAAACGGGAATTACACCCAGAGAATATCGGGATGGTGTTCCCAGCAGAAGAGATACAACTTCCAAATAAAAAGAAAAACCCCCGCAGAACCGTGTTTGGTCCTGCGGGGGTTGGCTGTGGAAGACATCAGCCTCTGTAAGCCTTGCCGGTCATTTCCTTGGCGTCGATGCGCAGGAGAGCGGTCTTGTCGATCATCTTATCGATCATCTTGAAGCCCACGTCCTCAAAGCCGGGGTGCTTCTGGGTGACGAAAGCCTCCAGGGCGGTGCGCTTTTCGGCCTGGTCGGAGACCAGGGCCACATCGCCGGTGATGATCACGCTCTCAAAGGCGGCGGTGATCTTGCTGGGGATGATCTCGGCGGACACGATGGCGGAGAAGCAGCACTTCTTGCTCTTTTCCAGGCACTCCATCTTGTAGCCGTAGGGGGCGGAGTGGATGTACACGGTGTCGTTGACCACAATGTAGTTTACGGGGGTGGCGTAGGGATAGCCGTCGTCGCCGTTGACAGACAGGGTGCCGTGGTCGCCCTTCTTCAGGATGGCCAGGGTATCTTCGGGGGAGAGCTGGCGGTCGGCCTTGTGCATGGGATGCTTGTTCATGAGGGGGTCCTCCTTGTATGTTTTCTGATGGGTCCATTGTAGCAGGGAAGGAATTTGCAGAATGTTGCAGTTGCATCATGGCGAAAAATAATTTACACTAGAGGCAAAGGAGGTGTTCCGTATGGATGTTGAAAAGCTGGTGACCGAGTGCCCTTTGTTCCGACAGATCGACCCCAAAGACCTGGCGGCCATGCTCAAGTGCCTGTCCGCCCGGGTCCTCACTGCCCAGCGGGGGGAGTTTATTGAAACCACCTCCGGGGGTAAGCCCCTCATGGGTGTGGTGCTGGAGGGGTCTGTGGAGATGATCAGCGAGGACTATTTTGGAAAGAAGTCCATCCTGACCCTTCTGACCGTGGGGAACCTTTTCGGGGAGACCTATTCCTGCCTCCAGGCCCGGAACCGGACGGTGGCCTTCCAGGTGCGGGATGCCTGCCGGGTGCTGATTCTGGACTATGACCGCATCCTCCACGCCTGCAAGCTGGTCTGCCGGTTCCACCATCGGATGATCGAGAACATGGTGGAGCTGATCGCGGAAAAGAACCTGGAGCTCATTGAGAAGCTGGAGGTCACCTCCCGGACCTCCATCCGGGAAAAGCTCCTGACCTACCTGACCCGTCAGGCCGAGCGGACCGGGAGCCTGACCTTTACCATCCCCATGGGCCGGACCGAGCTGGCGGAGTATCTCTGCACCGACCGGTCGGCCATGACCCGGGAGCTGTCCAAACTGAAAAATGAAGGGATCATCGCGTTTGACAAGCGGACCTTTACCTTATTAAAACACTGGAACTGAAACAAGCCCCCGACCGATGGTCGGGGGCGTTGTTGCACTTAGGGGAGGGTGTATTCCCAGGCGGCGCAGTAGCCGTCAGGAAGCATATCAGAGGCTGTGATGAGAAGGGTGCTGTCATCTATCCAATGGGAGAAGAGGAGGATGGGCTCTTCGCTTTCGATCTCCGGCGGGGTCACATCCTGGTAGTCTCCGGTTTCCAGGTCGATGATCCGCACCTTCCAGTCGGTGTCGGGGACCTCCGGGATCCAGCTCATGACTGCTTTGGTGCCGTCAGGGCTGAAAAACTGCTGGAAGCCGAGGGCGATCCCTTCATCAAAGGTGTGGATGGGGGTCAGGGTCTCATCCCCGTTCCATCGGGCGAAGGTGACCACATCGTCCAGAATGTTCTCATAGTAGCTGCCGAAGACCACCACCCCGTTCTGGGCGGTGACCATGGTGTAGGTGTCGATATCAACGTCCAGTGGGGTGACATGGCCATCCAGGGTCACGGCCACCATTTCATTGTTGGTGTAGCTGTCGCTGTCATAGCGGGTACACAGGACGGAGGTTTCGTCCAGCCAGCCTTTGGGGTTATAGGTATGGTCGGGGTCGTTGATGACGGCAGGATCAAAGTCACCGGGGTCAAAAAGCTCGGTGTCAGGACCCACTCCTGCGGCAGCCTCCAGGCTGAAGGTGAAATCTTCCACAGGGGTCCAGGTGCCGGTGTTGTCCCCGCCGCAGGCGGAGAGGGTCAGCAGGCACAAAAGAGAGGAGAACAGGATCCGTTGCTTTTTCATGGAATTACCTCCTTTGGACTCGCGAAGAGGAACCGTTTCTGAGGTAAAAATAGCACATTCCAACGAAAAAACAATGAACATATGATGAATAAAACTTAAAATTTTATTAAGACAAAGGCTCACTCCGTGGGCGGCCGCCGCTTGAGTTCAATGGGGGCCCAGTTGGGCAGGGGGAGCCGCTGCATGGAGGAGAAGACGTACTCCTTTAATTTGGGATACCGACCTTCCAGTTCAGCAATCAGGTCTTTGACCTCCTGGCGCTTGGTGTTGCCGTCGGCGGGGCAGGGGTTGTGGACCACGGGGAGAGCCAGCCGCTGGGCGGCTTCCCGGACCATGTTCTCGCTGACGTAGAGAAGGGGGCGGATCTGGGTCACATCCGCCCGGTCCAGGTAGGTCACCGGATGGAAGCAGGACAGACGGCCCTCGTAGAAGAGGGAGAGGAAGAAGGTCTCCACAGCATCGTCGTAGTGGTGGCCCAGAGCCACCTTGTGGAAGCCCTCGGCCAGGATGGCCTCGTGAAGGGAGCCTTTGCGCATCTTGGCGCAGAGGGCGCAGGGGTTCTTCTCCTTCCGGGTCTCAAAGATGACCTTGTTGATCTGGGTGGGGATGATGTGGTAGGGGACCCCCAGTCCGTCGCAGAAGGACCGGATGGGGGAGAGGTCCATACCCTCGATGCCCATGTCCACCGTGAAGGCCTCCACGGTGAATTTCTTGGGGTAGAACTGGGACAGGCGGGCCAGGGAAGCCAATAAAATCAAGGAGTCTTTGCCTCCGGAGACACCCACGGCAATGCGGTCGCCGTCCTGGATCATATCGTAGTCTTCCACGCACCGGCGGAGGAGAGAGAGGATCTTTTTCATGGTCTGTACACTCCCAGAAAACAAAAAATGAAAATCGAAACGGAGATTTCGAGAGATTAGAAGAGGAAAAGGGAGGATTCAAGAGAATTCACTGGGTTAAATTAAAAATTTTTGAAAAGTCGTTGACATTGGACTTCCCCTGTACTATAATAAGGTCCGCTGAAAAAACGGCTCCCTTTTGCCCGGCTTTTTTTAAGCATTATAAAGGCAAACAGGCCGGTTTGTAAAGCCGGGAAAGGTCCGTTCATTGGATAAGAAATTTTAATTGGAGGTTCGACCCTATGTCCACTTTTATGGCTAACAAGGGCAACATCGAGCGCAAGTGGTATGTTCTTGACGCTGCTGGCAAGCCCCTCGGTAAGACCGCAGCTGTGGCAGCTACCCTGCTGCGCGGCAAGCATAAGCCCGAGTACACCCCCCATGCTGACTGCGGCGATTTCGTCATCGTCATCAACGCAGAGAAGGCAGTCCTGACCGGCAAGAAGCTGGAGCAGAAGTACTATCGTACTCACTCCGGTTACGTTGGCGGCCTGAAGGAGACCAAGTACAGCAAGCTGATGAAGGAGAAGCCCGAGCTGGCTATGAAGGTTGCTGTCCGCGGCATGATGCCCCGCAACATCATCACCAAGGATTCTCTGACCCGCCTGAAGATTTTCCGCGGTGCCGAGCACATCCACGCAGCACAGAAGCCCGAACTGTGGGTTGCAGAATAAGGAGGAACTAGACTATGTATAAGAGCAAGAAGCCTTACCATTACGGTACCGGCC
>JAFXCU010000019.1 GCA_017521345.1 Ruminiclostridium sp.
CGGACCAGCGCCCCATGGAGGACACCATTCGTCCTGTTGACCACCGGGAAAGGAGGGATGACCGATGAAACGACTGAACCGACGGACTGCCATCACCCTGGTGCTGGTGGCCGGTTTTCTGGCGGGTATCCTGTTCTTCTGCGTCCAGCTCTTCCGAAACGGCAATGACTGGGTGGGCTTCTTCGGCACCACCTACTATGAGTCCGGGGCCATCTATGACAGCAAGGGGGTCAAGCTCTACGACGGTGAGACCGGGGAGTACGCCGAGGACTGGTCCACCCGAGTCTCTACCCTCCACCTGGTGGGCGACCGGAACTTCGGCACCTCTCTGCGGTCCGTCCTGGCCAGCCGCCTGACGGGCTACAACCCCGTCACCGGCACCACCCTGGGCAGCCATGACGTGACCCTGACGGTGGATGCCTCCCTGAACGCCACGGCCTACAACGCCCTGAACGGACGAAAGGGCGTGGTGGCGGTGTATGACTACCTCACCGGCGACATCAAGTGCCTGGTGAGCGCCCCCTCCTACGACCCCCTGAACCCGCCCGGTGACATCAACGAGAACCCGGCCTATGAGGGCGTATACCTGAACCGGTTCTTCTCCTCCACCTATACCCCCGGCTCCATCTTCAAGATCGTCACCACAGCGGCGGCCATTGAGGAGAAGAAGGACCTGGATGCCTTCACCTTCACCTGCACCGGGTCCTACCAGATCGGGCCGGATACCATCACCTGCCCCTATGCCCACGGCCAGAACCTGAACATCGACCAGTGCCTGGCCACCTCCTGCAACGGGGCCTACGCCCAGCTGGCTCTGGAGCTGGGGGGCGACACCCTGGAAAAGTACATGGAGCAGGCGGGGCTCATGGAGTCTTTGGAGATCTGCGACATTCACACCGCTCGGGGCAGCTTTGAGGCGGCCCCCGATGGCTCCTCCTATCTGGGCTGGTCCGGCGTGGGTCAGTACAAGGACCTGGTGAACCCCTGCACCATGCTCTCCTTCCTGGGAGGCATTGCCAACCGAGGGGTGGCAGTGGTTCCCCAGCTGATCGGTAAGGAGACCCTGTCCGGCTCTGCCGTCCCGGCGGCCTTCCCCGACGGCACCGACAGCTATAAGATCTACGACGAAGCCACCTGTGCCCGGCTGAAAGAGATGCTCCGGAACAACGTGGTCAGCCAGTACGGCCAGTCCCAGTTCGGGGAGCTGCCGGTCTGCGCCAAGTCCGGTACTGCCGAAGTGGGCGGGGATAAGCAGCCCCACGCCTGGTTCGTGGGCTTCGTGGACGATGTGAACACCCCCCTGGCCTTCCTGGTCCTGGTGGAAAATGGCGGCTCCGGTGCCAGCGTGGCCGGCAGCATCGCTGCCCAGGTCCTGGCCCAGGCCGCAGCCAACTGACAGAAAAGCTGACCTGTTCAAATAGGTCAGCTTTTTTTTCAAAAAACAAGTGCAATCTGGAAAAAGATGTGATATACTACATCCAGAAAATTCCAAACGTGGGCTGTTGGGGGAATCCTGTATGAAAAATCCAAACCGGATGCGTGGGCGGTTGCGCCTTCTGTTGGCTGTGGTGTCGGCCATTATTGTCCTGCTGACCGTAGTAACCAACGGGTCCTTCTACATTGTAGGGACCTGCCTGTTGGTGGCCAGCGTTGCGGCCTTTTTTGCTCTGCACGCCATCCTCTGCCGGTGTCCCCACTGCGGCAGAAGACTTCCCATCTCCGGGGATGAAGCCCACACTTGCCAATACTGCGGTTGTTCCCTGCTCTCATCCCAGGAACGGGGGACCTACAGCGGCCTATACCATCACGAATAAAAAAGCTGACCTGCTTGGCAGGTCAGCTTTTTTTGTGCTCACGTTATTTGATCCCCCATGCAGGGCGCAGGCCCTCCAGGTCCGTTACCAGGCTGTTGGGCATCACCCGGTCACAGCCCAGGGTCTTCAGGTGGAGGGTCACCTGGGCCAGCTGTTCCAGGCATTCCATTCGGTAGTGGGCCTGCTCCATGGTCTCTCCCCAGGTCACGGCCCCGTGGTATTCCAGCAGAAGGGCCCGGTACTCCCGGCAGTAGGGGGCCACGCTGTCGGCCACCGCCTGGGAGCCGGGGAGGGCGAAGGGGGCCACGGGAACGGGGCCCAGAAAGACCACGGCCTCCTGGATGGTGGGCTTGTCCAGGGGGATGCCGGCGCAGGCGAAGGCCGTGGCGGCAGGGGGATGGGCGTGGATGACCGCCCGGACATCCGGGTTCTCCCGGTAGATACGCAGGTGCAGCTTGGTCTCCGAGGAGGGCCTGCGGGTGCCTTCCAGCAAATTCCCCTCCAGGTCCACCTTCACCAGCATCTCCTCGGTCATGGACCCTTTGGAGACCCCGGTGGGGGTGACCCACAGGGCGTTTTCCCCCACTCGGACGGAGAGGTTGCCGTCGTTGGCGGCCACCAGTCCCCGCTGGTAGATCTTCCGTCCGGCCTCCAGGATCTCCTGTTTGGCCTGGGAGTCGGTGGGATAAACAGCCATGGGTCAGCCCTCCTTTTTCTTCCGGCCGAACATGGAGGCCAGATTGACGTCGAAGGGCGGGTAGCAGATGCCTTTTTCCGTGACGATGGCGGTGATGAGGTCGTGGTCGGTCACGTCAAAGGCGGGGTTGTAGCACTTGACCTCTGGCAGGGCCGAGGGATTCTCGAAGAACTTGGACTTGATCTCCTCCCCGTCCCGGAGCTCGATGGGGATGTGGTCCCCGTCGGGGCAAGTAAAGTCGATGGTGGAGGAGGGGCCCAGCACATAGAAGGGGATGCCGTAGTGCTTGGCCAGGATGGCCACACCGGAGGTGCCGATCTTGTTGGCGGTGTCTCCGTTGGCGGCCACCCGGTCGCAGCCCACGAAGCAGGCGTTGATCTTGCCCTCCTTCATGACAATGCTGGCCATGTTGTCGCAGATGAGGGTGCAGTCCACCCCGGCTCGCTGGAGCTCATAGGTGGTCAGTCGGGCGCCCTGGAGAAGGGGGCGGGTCTCGTCACACCAGGCGTGGAGGGTGATGCCCTCCTCAGCGGCCAGGAAGAGGGGACCCAGGGCGGTGCCGTACCGAGAAGTGGCCAGAGGACCGGCGTTGCAATGGGTGAGGATGCCATCCCCGTCCTTCACCAGGGACAGGCCGTGGCGGGAGATGGCGGCACACATATCGATGTCCTCCTGATGAATGGCCAGGGCGGCCTTCTTCATGGACTCCAGAATGCTGGGGACATCCATGCAGGGCATGGACTCGGCCACCGCCAGCATCCGGTCCAGCATATGCTTCAGGTTTACCGCCGTGGGACGGGAGGCGTTCAGGTAGGCGTGGATCTTCTCACAGTCCTGGATGAAGTCGAAGTAGAGGTCGGCCTTGGATTGGCTGGCCAGCACATACATGGCGTAAGCGGCGAAGATACCGATGGCAGGGGCGCCCCGGACTCGCAGGGAGTGGATGGCCTCGTACAGGTCTTCCGCCTGGGAGAGCTCCAGATAGACGGTCTCGTTGGGCAGACGGCTCTGGTCCAGGATGCGCACGGCCCGGCCGTCCTGGGTCAGGCAGACATTATCGGTATGGATCATGAAACTCACATCCTTATATATAAATAGGTATCGGGAATGGTTCTATTGTAACAGGCGGGGGAAGGAAACGCAATGACCGACCGGGTGTCAAGTCATGATAAAAAAGACGAAGGCATTTGAGAGGAGAAAAAATGCGATTGTGCAAATCGACGAAGGGCGGAATGACCAAATCCGGCGAAAAAACGCATAAAGAAGAAAGGTAAAATGCGAAAAAAAGGCCGTAAGAAGGGAATTTAGTGAGGATTTTCCCGCAAAAACAAAAAAAGTAAGAAACAAGACGACGGAAGGAGAAGCGAATCCTGCGCAAAGCAAGGGCGATTCGCCGGAAACTGCCGGAAATAATTTGTGCAAAAGGTGTATTTCATTTTTGCGGAAATGGTGTTATCATATGCACAAGTTACAGGAGAAACACTCCTGGACCTAATGTTCAAAACAGACGGAATTGAGTAGCCGACTGTTTCGAATATCGAACTTGCATTGGTAAGTTCGAGTCCCTTATTTTTTCATATTTTGAATGGGAGGAAATTTTTATGAGACTGAAAGACACTGGTCTGAGCGCTGTTGAACTGAAGGCACAGGTTAAGAAGTACATGATCGAGACCTACGAGCGTATGGACTTCATTGCTGACTCCGCTGAAGGCGTCTACATGTATGACGAGAACGGCGAAGCTTATCTGGACTTCTACGCTGGTATCGCTGTTAACACCCTGGGTAACTGCCATCCCGCAGTCGTGAAGGCTGTCCAGGAGCAGACTGCTACCATCATGCACACCTTCAACTACCCCTACACCATTCCTCAGGCAGTCCTGTCCAAGGAAATCTGCGAGACCACCGGCATGGACAAGGTCCTGTATCAGAACTCCGGTGCTGAGGCTAACGAAGCAATGATCAAGATGGCTCGTAAGTGGGGCATCGAGAACATCGGCCCCGACGCTTGGCACATCATCACTGCTAAGAAGTCCTTCCACGGCCGTACCTTCGGCGCTATGACCGCTACCGGCCAGCCCGACTCCGCTATCCAGAAGGGCTTCGGCGACCTGACCCCCGGCTTCACCTATGCTGACTACAACGATCTGGAGTCCTTCAAGGCTGCTTACGTTGAGGGCAAGACCTGCGCTATCATGTTCGAGCCTGTTCAGGGCGAGGGCGGCGTGTTCCCCGCAACTCAGGAGTTCATGGAAGGCATCCGTGCATTCTGCGACGAGAAGGGCATCCTGTTCCTGCTGGACGAAGTCCAGGCTGGTTGGGGCCGCTGCGGCGCATTCATGTGCTATCAGACCTACGGCGTGCAGCCCGACATCGTCTCCATGGCTAAGGCAATGGGCGGCGGTATGCCCATCGGCGGCATCGCTTGCAACGACAAGGCAGCTTCCGCATTCGGCCCCGGCACCCACGGCTCCACCTACGCTGGTCACCCCGTCGCTTGCGCTGCTTCTCTGGCAGTCCTGCGCGAGCTGAAGGCTGGCAACTGGGCACAGAACGCTAAGGAAATGGGCGACTACTTCGCACAGGAACTGCTGAAGATCCCCGGCGTTGTTGCTGAGCGTCATCGCGGCCTGTTCGTCGGCGCTATCCTGGAAGACGGCATCTCCTCCGTCGAAGTCAAGCGCGCTTGCATCCGCAACAAGTTCCTGGTCACCGCTATCGGCACCTCCATCATCCGTATGGTTCCTCCTCTGGTCATCACCAAGGAGAACGTCGACAAGGCTTGCGAGCTGCTGGCTAAGTCCATCGCTGAAGTTAAGGGCTAATTTACAACCCGCTTAACTAAGGAGTTTACTCCAATCGGCTAGTTCAAATCCCCCCACCGTCAGGTGGGGGGATTTTTTAATGACCCGGAAAAGGCTCCCTTGTGCAAAGGGAGCTGGCAGCGCAAAGCGCTGACTGAGGGATTGCAGCGTTGGGACAAGTACAATGTGTAGGAATGAAAAATCCCCCGGCTCGATGAGCCGGGGGATTTGGTTGTATAGGGGGAAGAATGGGTCAGGATTACTCCTCGTCCAGGATGAAGGAGACCAGCAGGTCTTCTGCGTTGACGTGCTCGCCGGGAGCCACGTAGACCTTGTCGACCTTGCCGTTGACCTTGGAGACGAAGGTGGTTTCCATCTTCATGGCTTCCACGATCATCAGGGGCTGGTTGACCTTGACCTCGTCGCCTTCCTTCACCAGAACGGTCTCCACGGTGCCGGGGATGGTGGAGCCCAGGTGTGCGGGGTTGGACTTGTCGGCCTTCAGCTTGCGGTCAACAACGACCTCCAGGGTCTTATCCAGGACCTTCTGCTCGCGCAGCATGCCGTTGACTTCGAAGGTCAGCACGCGGTAGCCCTCGTCGTCGGGATCGGACATGTGGACGAACTTGATGATGATGTCCTTGCCGGAGTCCACCTTCAGGACGGTCTCTTCGCCCTTACGCAGACCGAAGAAGTAGACGTGGGATTCCAGAGTGGTAACGTCGTTGTAAGCATCGAAGTGAGTGCAGTAGTCCTCGTAGACCTTGGGATACAGGGCGTGGGAAACGGCCTTCTGCTCCATGTCGAAGTCGGAGAAGCCTTCCATGTCGAACTTCTCACGCAGCAGCTTCTTGATCTCTTCGAAGTCCACGTCGGGCAGCAGGGTGCCGGGACGGACGGTGATGGGCTCGATGTCCTTCAGGACGATCTTCTGCAGCTCCTTGGGGAAGCCGCCCTCGGGCTGGCCGATCATGCCCTTGAAGAAGTCGATGACGGAGTCGGGGTAGGACAGGCCTGCACCCTCGGTGAGGATGTTGTCCATGGTCAGGCCGTTCTTGGACATGAAGATGGCCAGGTCGCCAACCACCTTGGAGGAGGGGGTGACCTTGATCAGGTTGCCCAGCAGGATGTTGGCCTGACGGTACAGCTCCTTGATCTTCTCGAACTCGTCCTTGGAACCCATCTCGGTGACCTGTGCCAGCAGGTTGGAGTACTGGCCGCCGGGAATCTCGTGCTTGTAGATCTCAGCCAGGGGAGAAACCTGACCGGACTCGTTGGCAGCGTAGACCTTGCGGACGTGCTCGTAGTAGCGGGCCAGTTCGTTGAGGCCTTCGAACTCCAGACCGGTGTCGCGCTCGGTGCCGCGGAGGGCTTCCACCACCACGTTCAGGGAGGGCTGGCTGGTGCAGCCTGCCATGGACTCGATGGCCAGGTCGGCGATGTCCACGCCAGCCTCGGCTGCCTTCAGGACGGTGGCAACGCCTGCGCCGGTGGTGTCGTGGGTGTGCAGGTGGACGGGGATCTTCAGCTCGGACTTCAGGGTCTCGACGAGCTTGTAAGCGGAGTAGGGCTTCAGCAGGCCGGCCATATCCTTGATGGCCAGGATGTGGACGCCCATGGCCTCCAGTTCCTTGGCCTTCTTGATGTAGTAGTCCAGGGTGTACTTGACCTCGTTGGGGTTCAGGATGTCGCCGGTGTAGCACAGGGCACCTTCCACGATCTTGCCGGTCTTCAGGGATTCCTCGATGGGCATCTTCATGTTCTCGATCCAGTTCAGGGAGTCGAAGACACGGAAGACGTCAATGCCCTTGATGGCGGAGATGCGGATGAACTCCTTGACCAGGTTGTCGGGGTAGTTGCTGTAGCCAACGGCGTTGGAGGCACGCAGCAGCATCTGGATCAGGGTGTTGGGCATACGCTCGCTGAGGATCTCCAGTCTCTTCCAGGGAGATTCCTTCAGGAAACGGTAAGCGGTGTCGTAAGTAGCGCCGCCCCATGCTTCCACGGAGAAGGCGTTCTGCATGATGGTGTTGGTGGCACGGGCTGCGCCGACGATGTCCTTGGTACGCATACGGGTTGCGATCAGGGACTGCTGGGCGTCACGCATGGAGGTGTCGGTGACGTACAGCTTCTTCTCGCCCAGGATCTTCTGGGTGAAGCCGGTGGCGCCCAGACGCTTGAACTCATCCTTGGCACCGTGGACCAGAGCGGTCTCATTGTACTTGGGCAGGACACGGTCCTCGTAGTAGGGCTTGTTGCCCTTGGAGACGTTGACGATCTTGTCGCCCAGGAAGGCCAGGATCTTGGAGGCACGGTCTGCGCTGTGGGACAGGGTGAACAGCTCGGGGGTCTCCTCGATGAAGGTGGTGTAGCAGCGGCCCTGCTGGAAGGTGGTGTCGTTCAGGACGTTGATCAGGAAGGAGATGTTGGTCTTGATGCCCTGGATCTTGATCTCACGCAGAGCACGGCGGGACTTGGTGACAGCGCCCATGAAGGTGCGGTCGAAGGAGCTGATCTTCACCAGCAGGGAGTCATAGTAGGGCAGGATCTCTGCGCCGGTGTAGATGTTGCCGCCGTCCAGACGGATGCCGTTGCCGGAGCCGGAGGTGTAGACAGCAACCTTGCCGGTGTCGGGCATGAAGTTGTTGGAGGGGTCCTCAGAGGTGACACGGGTCTGGATGGCATAGCCGTGGCACTGGATGGACTCCTGAGAGGGGATGCCGATCTCAGGGGAGTTCAGGGGGTAGCCCTCTGCCACCAGGATCTGGGAACGGACGATGTCGATGTCGGTGACCAGCTCGGTGACAGTGTGCTCAACCTGGATACGGGGGTTCATCTCGATGAAGTAGGGGTTGCCCTCCAGGTCCACCAGGAACTCGCAGGTGCCGGCGTTGCGGTAGCCCACGTGGCGGCACAGAGCCAGAGCGCTGTCAAAGATCTTCTGGCGGGTTGCCTCAGGGACGGAGAAAGCGGGGGCGTACTCCACCACCTTCTGGTGGCGGCGCTGGACGGAGCAGTCACGGTCGTACAGGTGGACCACGTTGCCGTAGTTATCGGCCAGCATCTGGACCTCCACGTGCTTGGGGCCGCGGAGATACTTTTCGATAAAGACCTGGTCGTCACCGAAGGCCTTCTTGGACTCGTTGATGGCCTCCTTGAACTCCTTCTCCATGTCGGCTGCCTTGTAGACGATACGCATGCCGCGGCCGCCGCCGCCGTTGGATGCCTTCAGCATAACGGGGTAACCGACCTTCTCAGCCACTTCCATGGCCTCTTCCACGGTCTTCATGGCGTGGTCCACACCGGGGATGATGGGCACGTTGGCGGCGATGGCGATCTGCTTGGAGGAGATCTTGTCGCCCATGGCGTTCATGCTGTCCACGGTGGGGCCGATGAAGACGATGCCGTTCTTCTCGCACTCTTCCACCAGGACGGGGTTCTCGGCCAGGAAGCCGTAGCCGGGGTGGATGGCGTCGATGTTGTGATCCTTGGCGATCTTGATGATGGTGGGGATATCCAGATAAGCGTCAACGGGGCCGCTCTCGGGGTTCAGAGGATAGGCCTCGTCTGCCAGGTCACGGAATCTGGCGTACTTATCCTCCTTGGAGTAGATTGCGACGGAGGTGATGTCCAGCTCGTTCAGAGCACGGAATACACGGATGGCGATCTCGCCGCGGTTGGCGACCAGAACGCGCTTGAACTGTCTGATGCGTACTTCGCTCATAGCGCTGACTCCTTCTCATGAAAATTTGGTTGTGGGGGACCGAAGTCCCAATATTGATCCATCTGGTCCTTACCGGATGCAGGAACAAACGGTACTCTTTTTCAAAAGTCATTATACACGATAGGAAAATCTCTGGCAAGAGACGAAAATGGAAGGAAACTTTAGAAAATGGTTTGCAATTTGATGTAATTTGCCCTGCAAAAAGGGTTTTGTAAAAAGCAAGGGCAGAATTGTCGGTTTTCGAGGGTTTTCCAGGGTTGGTTTCAAACAATTTTCACAAGAAAAAAACGACAAATTGGCATGAAAAAACGGCAGGTGTAAAGTCACCCAAAAGCCCCCCGGAAAGGTCGGAAAAAATCTGTAAGTTTGACGAATCAGTTTTTCTGATAGATGGGGTTTACAGGGGGAGAAACAGGGTCTATAATGGTGCTGACGATGTCGAAAAGATGATTTTGTGCGTTTTTGCCATGGTCAGATTTACAAAAGGAGAGAACCTCTTTGCTTACCTATTCCTTTGAAAATATCGACACAGAGAGCATGTATGAGCACCTTTACCGGTGTATCAAGCAGGATATTTTACAGAAAAAGCTAAGATCCGGAGAAAAACTCCCCTCCAAGCGGGCCTTTGCCAAAAATCTGGGGGTCAGCACCATCACGGTGGAGAGTGCCTACGCTCAACTGGTGGCCGAGGGCTATCTGTACACCCTGCCCAAGCGGGGGTACTACGTCTGCGACCTGGAGCGGGAGGAGGAGCCTGCCCCTCCCCGGCCTGCCCACCCTATGCCCAAGCAGCCCCCCAAGCGGACCTACTGGGCGGACTTCGTGGGGTCCTCTGTGGCCAAGGAAATGTTCCCCTTCTCCGTGTGGGTCAAGCTCCTGCGGGATGTGACGGCGGGAGAGGACGAGACTGCATTATTGACCGACACTTCCGCCGGTGGTATCCGCCAGCTCCGCCAGGCCATTGCCGATCACCTCTACCAGTTCCGGGGCATGAATATCGACCCGGAGCAGATCGTGGTGGGCGCCGGCACGGAGTATTTATATAGTGTCATCATCCAGCTGCTGGGCCGGAACCACGGCTATGCCGTGGAGGACCCGGGCTACCTGCGGCTGACCAAGATCTATGAGAAGAACGATGTGAAGGTCTGCCACATCCCCATGGACCCCTCGGGCATCGTGCCGGAAAAACTGGAGGAGAGCGGAGCGGAGATCCTTCATATCACCCCCTCCCACCACTTCCCCACAGGGGTGGTTATGCCGGTAAGCCGCCGGTACGAGCTGCTGGGCTGGGCCTCCCGAGGAGAGAACCGGTATATCATCGAGGACGACTACGACTGCGAGTTCCGTCTGGCCGGCCGGCCCATTCCCACCCTCCAGAGCGTGGACGTGATGGAAAAGGTCATCTACATCAACACCTTCTCCAAGAGTCTGGCCCCTGCCTTCCGCATCAGTTATCTGGTGCTGCCCAAGCACCTGGTCACCCGGTTCTACGAGACCCTGGGCTTCTATTCCGGCACGGTCTCCTGCCTGGAGCAGATGACCCTGGCCCGGTTCATTTCCCAGGGTTATTTTGAAAAGCATATCAACCGGATGCGCAACCACTACCGGACCATGCGGGACAAGCTCCTGGCGGAGATCCAGCGGAGCCCCCTGGCGGGAAAGGTCACCATTAAAGGAGAGGACGCCGGCCTCCACTTCCTCATGCAGGTGGACACCCCCAAGACCGACGAGGAGATCCTTCGGGCTGCCGAGGCAGAGGACCTGCGCATTTCCTTCGTTTCACAATATTATTATAAGGAGCCTGTGGGTCATTCCCGGGTCCTGGTGATGAACTACTCCGGCCTGGAGGAGGAGAAGATCCCCGAGGCCGTGGCCAGACTCTCCCGGGCGGTGCTGGAATCTGGAAGAAAGGCTTGAATCCCACGGTCAATAGTGATACAATAAATTGGATGTATTTGAAAAAGAGACGGTATTGTCTTAATTTGGAGGTATAACTATCATGTTTGCAAAGCTGATCGAAACTCTGAAAGCCAATCCCCGCACCCTGGTCTTCACCGAGGGTCCCGACGCCCGTATCCTGGAAGCAACTGCACGCCTGAAGAAGGACGGCTTCCTGACCCCCATCCTGGTGGGCACCGAGGCTGAGGTCAAGGCTGCTGCTGAAAAGGGCGGCTTCGACATCGAGGGTGTCCGTATCGTCGACCCCGCAACCTACGAGGGCATGGACGCTATGGTCGAGAAGATGGTCGAACTGCGTAAGGGCAAGATGTCCGCTGAGGATGCCCGCAAGAACCTGATGAAGGGCAACTACTTCGGCACCATGCTGGTGAAGATGGGCGAGGCCGACTGCCTGCTGGGCGGCGCTACCTACTCCACCGCTGACACCGTGCGCCCCGCACTGCAGCTGATCAAGACCAAGCCCGGCAACAACAACGTGAGCTCCTGCTTTATCCTGCAGCGCACCAAGGACGGCGTGGACGAGCGCCTGTGCATGGGCGACTGCGCCATCCAGATCGATCCCGACGAGGATGCACTGGTGGAGACCGCACTGGAGTGCGCAAAGACCGCTGCTACCTTCGGCATCGACCCCAAGATCGCTTTCCTGAGCTACTCCACCAAGGGCTCCGGCAAGGGCGAGAACGTGGACAAGGTGAAGAACGCCTGCGACAAGGCTAAGGCTGCTGCTCCCGAGCTGGCAATCGACGGCGAGATGCAGTTCGACGCTGCTGTCTCCCCTGTGGTCGGCCAGCAGAAGTTCCCCGGCTCCACCGTGGCCGGCTATGCCAACACCTTCATCTTCCCCGAGATCCAGTCCGGCAACATCGGCTATAAGATCGCACAGCGTCTGGGCGGCTTCGCTGCTTACGGCCCCATCCTGCAGGGCCTGAACGCTCCCATCAACGACCTGTCCCGCGGCTGCGACGCTGACGAGGTCTACAAGATGGCCATCATCACCGCTGCTCTGGCATAATTCCATATTTGACCTTTAAAAGGGCCGGTCCTTCGGGACCGGCCTTTTTTACATACTACAGCAGCCAACGGGCATACTGGGGAGAAAGGAAAGGGGCGTGCAGCGCATGGAAGGACTCATTTATATCAATGATATGATCAACCGCGTCGTGTGGGGGGCTCCTGTCCTTGCTCTGCTCATGGGCATCGGTCTGTGGCTGACCATCCGTACCGGGGGGATGCAGTTCCGTCATTTTGGTCATGCCATGAGGCAGACCCTGGGCAAGGCATTCCGCCGGTCTGCCCGGACCAAGGCCCGTCCGGGGGAGATGACTCCCTTTCAGGCCATGACCACCGCCCTGGCGGGAACGGTGGGCACTGGCTCCATTGCCGGGGTCACCGCTGCCATCTCTCTGGGGGGACCCGGTGCCCTCTTCTGGCTGTGGGTGGCCGCCCTGGTGGGGATGATTACCAAGTATGCCGAGGTCCTTCTGGCGGTGAAGTACCGGGAGCGGACCTCAGCAGGGGAGTGGGCTGGTGGCCCCATGTACTATATTCAAAATGGTCTGGGGCCCGGATGGCGGTGGCTGGGGGTGCTCTTCTGCGTCTTTGGGGCCCTGGCGGCCTTTGGCATCGGAAATGCCGTTCAGGTGGGAAACATTACGGCGTCCGTCACCACGGCCATCCGGACCTTTGTCCCAGGGTTTTCCGCTTTGTCTGCAGCCAACCTGGTCATCGGTCTGGCGACAGCGGGACTGACGGCGGTGGTCCTTTTTGGGGGCATCCGGCGGCTGGGTGCTGTTACGGAGAGGCTGGTCCCTGCCATGGCGGGGGTCTATGTGCTGGTCTGCCTGACGGTGGTGGTCTTCCACTGGCGGAGGATCCCGGAGGCCCTGGGCGCGGTTTTTGTGGGGGCCTTTTCTCCTTTGGGCGTGACCGGCGGCGGTGTTGGGTCTGCCGTGCTGGCCCTCAGCTGGGGGATCAAACGGGGTGTGTTTTCCAACGAGGCTGGACTGGGTACGGCGCCTATGGCCCATGCCAACACCTCCGAGACCGACCCGGTGAAGCAGGGGTTCTATGGGATCTTTGAGGTTTTCACGGCCTCCCTTGTCATCTGTACCCTGACCGGCCTGACCCTGCTGTGCTCCGGCATCCATATCAACTATGGCGTCATGAGCAGCACGGCTCTGAACGTCCAGGCTCTGGGGACGGTTTTTGGTCTGAAGGGGGGTGCTCTGGTCATTGCCCTGGGGATCACCCTCTTTGCCTTCTCTACGGTTCTCTCCTGGGCGCTGTACGGCAGCCGATGCTGCGAGTTTCTTCTGGGGACACGGGCGGTGCGGCCCTATCAGGCGGTCTATGTGCTGGCGGTGGTCCTGGGGGCCGTGATGGAGCTGGAACTGGCATGGGACCTGGCAGACACCTTGAACGGACTGATGATCCTGCCCAATCTGGTGGCCCTCTTTGCTCTGTCTGGAGTGGTGGTCCGGGAGACCGCAGCGTACTTTCGAGAGCAGAAAGAAACGAAACCTAAAAGATCTTAACTTGCAAAAGGGAAATATTTCCAGCAGCTTGGCTGTAAAATAATGGATATAGAGGATTAAGATGGATGTTAAATATGGAAATATTAGGGAAAACAAGAATTAAAAGGGTGGAAATTGGTCTTTTCGGTCATAAAAAGTTCATAAATCCGATTTTTTGCATTGCCATTTTGAAACGAATGTGGTATTGTATGGACAGTAGTTGACCCAGTTATACACTGGGGCTCACTAAGAGAGCAAAATTGAAAAAAGGAGAGATAGTAATGGAATTAATCGCAAGTATTAACAGTGCTATCAACGGCGTCGTTTGGGGTCCCCCCATGCTGATCCTGCTGGTTGGCTGCGGCATTCTGCTGACCATCCGTACCGCAGGCGTTCAGTTCCGCAAGTTCGGCTACGCCATGAAGAACACCATCGGTAAGATCTTCAAGAAGACCGAAGCCGCTGAAGGCGAGGTCACCCCCTTCCAGGCAGTTACCACCGCTCTGGCAGCTACCGTTGGTACCGGCAACATCGCTGGTATCACCGCAGCCGTCACCCTGGGTGGCCCCGGCTCCATCTTCTGGCTGTGGGTCACCGCTCTGATCGGCATGTGCACCAAGTACTCCGAAGTTCTGCTGGCCATCAAGTACCGTGAAAAGAACGAGTACGGCGACTGGGTCGGCGGCCCCATGTACTACATCAAGAATGGTCTGGGCAAGAACTGGAAGTGGCTGGGCGCTATCTTCTGCGTCTTCGGCGCACTGGCAGCCTTCGGCATCGGCAACGCTGTTCAGGTTGGTAACATCACCTCTTCCGTGAACACCGTTATCACCGCTTTCAACCCTGACTTTGCTGGTCAGTCCACCGTCAACCTGGTTCTGGGTATCGTCCTGGCTATCGCTGCTGCTGTTGTCCTGCTGGGCGGCATCAAGCGTCTGGGCGCTGTTACCGAGAAGCTGGTTCCCATCATGGCAGTTGTTTACCTGGTTGCCTGCATCATCGTTCTGGTCTTCAACGCTGGCTACCTGCCCGCAATCTTCCGCGACATCTTCGCTGGCGCATTCACTCCCTCCGGCGTGACCGGCGGTGCTGTTGGCTCCATGATGCTGGTTATCACCTGGGGCGTTAAGCGCGGCGTCTTCTCCAACGAAGCTGGTCTGGGTTCCGCACCTATGGCTCACGCTGCTTCTTCCGAGAGCGACCCCGTCCGTCAGGGTCTGTACGGCATCTTCGAAGTCTTCATGGACACCATCGTGGTCTGCTCCCTGTCCGGCCTGACCGTCCTGTGCGGCTTCTATGCCGGCGGTCTGGACGGCCTGATGACCTACGGCGTCCAGGGCGACACCTCCCTGAACGCAGCAGCTCTGGGTACCGTCTTCGGTGCTAAGGGCGGCGCAGTCATCATCGCAGTCTGCCTGGCTCTGTTCGCATTCTCCACCGTTCTGTCCTGGGGTATGTACGGCACTCGCTGCTGCGAGTTCCTGCTGGGCCCCAAGTCCATCAAGCCCTATCAGATCGTCTTCGTTCTGGTCGTCGTCGTTGGCGCAACCATGAACCTGTCTCTGGCATGGGATATCGCAGATACCCTGAACGGCCTGATGGCAATCCCCAACCTGATCGCTCTGGTTGGCCTGTCCGGTGTTGTTGTTAAGGAGACCAAGGACTACTTCAACAACCGCATCAAGAACTACGAATAATCTTATTCCCGATTACATAGATAGTTCATACACGAAAGCCGCTGCCCAATGGGCCGCGGCTTTTTTATCTTTTGGGAAAGGCAAAGCCTTTCCCAAAATGGAGATTGCGGCCTGCTGTGCGCGCCCGTTGGGCACACTGGCAGGCCGAGAAGTGTTTTTAGGCACGCACATGTCGTGCCTAAAAACAGACTGGATTTTGTTTCACCACTGCGGTGGTGAAACTCTGCGAGGCGTGAAAAAGGCGTGCTGCACAGCAGCACGCCTTGATTGTGTTTGAGAACCCCGTATGGGCTGCTTCATTCGGCCCAAGGCCGAACTTCATGCGCCCAAGGCGCACTTCATTGGCCGTAGGCCAACATCATTTCTTACTCCTGCCAGCCCTTGCAGAAATCGCCCCAGGCCACAAAGTGCTGGGCGTACTGCTCCAGCTGGTCACAGGTGAGCTGGATGGCACTGTTCCCGCTGCCGGCGGCAGGAAAGACGGTCTCAAACCGGCGCATGGATTCGTCCAGGTAGACCTCTACCCCCTCCTTGATGGAAAAGGGGCAGACTCCGCCGATGGCGTGGCCGATGAGCTCGGTGACCTCATCGGGGGTGAGCATCTTGGCCTTAGTGTGGAAGTGGGCCTTGAACTTGGCGTTGTCCACCTTGGCGTCTCCGGCGGCAATGATGAGGATGGCCTTGCCGTCCACCTTAAAGGACAGGGATTTGGCGATCCGGGCGGGGATGACCCCCACTGCCTGGGCGGCCAGCCCTACGGTGGCGCTGGAGGTCTCAAACTCCAGGACCTGGTCGGCCATGCCGAACTGGGCGAAATACTCTCGAACTGCTGCAATGGACATGGGAAATTTCCTTCTTTCTCTTTATACTAGTTTTTCATAAAATGCTGAAAGAGCATTTTATGAAGCCGCAGCCATTGCGGCTTGCGGCTTTCGCCGCAAAAACGACGTGCAATACTTTTCTTGCCGCCAAAGGCGGCGTGCCATTGCAAAGGCACGATAAAATGAGTACATCATTTTATCAAAAAAAGTATTATTTATAGCTGTCATCCCAGAGAAGATTTCCCTGGGCGTCGTAAATGACGATGTAGCTGTCCACCAGGGGAGCGGCCTGGGCGCCGTCGCTCTGGTGCTCACTGAGGAACAGATGGTAGGTAAAGCCCCAGTCATCGGTGACCTCCACCATCAGGGTCAGGGTGGAGCCTTCGGGCAGGCTGAACTTGGCCTCCACGGATTCCATACATTCGTAGTGTCCGGCGGAACGGGGCATCTGGTCCAGGTCAAAGTCGATGCGGTCGATCTCTTTTCCGTCCCGCAGAGCGATGAGGGCTACGGTCTCAGCTTCGTTGCTGTCATTTCCCCGGCCGTAGAGGAGGTTATCCACCAGGATATCTGCCTCGTAATGGAGGGTGTTGTCCTTGATGGAGGCAGAGGCGCTCATCTCGTGAGCGTAGGGGATGGACAACAGCTGGGCGAAGGGGGTTTCGGTGATGTTCAGGGCCTCGCTCCGTTCCTTGCCGTTTTCCTGGAAGGTCACCCGCTGGAGGTTGGCGGTTTCAAAGAGGGGCCAGTCCAGGGTGAGGGTATAGCTGCCGTTGTCCTGAGGGGCCATGGAGTGAGGAGAATCGTTGATGATCGCGGCTGCTGCGGTCGCCCCGGGGGTGTGTTCCTTAGGGGTGGCGGTGAAGGTGAGGGGAGCCGACATGGTCTCCTGGTCCAGGCTGCCCCAGCTCCAGTCGTAGGAGGACAGGATGCTGGCCTCGGCCTCCAGGGCGGACTCCACCTGGCTGGTAAAGGCCCCCATCTGTTCGCGGAATTGCGTGTTCTGGTTGTTCAGCTGGTTTTGGAGCTGGTTGACCTGGTTTTTCAGGTCAGAGATCTGCATCAGGCAGAAAATGGCCAGCACGCAGGCAATGGCGGAAAGGATGGTGGGAAAGCGTTTTTTCATAAGGTCCCTCCTTTGGGTCACAGGCGGCCGGTACACCTTTATTTTACTATATACGGTTTAGAATGACAAGGCTTTGGGGATGTGATAGAATATGGGGGAGGTGATCTCATGGAGAGAAAACTCCTGCGCCTGGAGGGGTATGATTATGCCTCCCGTGGTGCGTATTTTATTACCGTATGTACAGAAGGAAAACGTTCCATCTTGGGTAGCGTTGTAGGGGGCGATGACCACATCGGCCCATGCGTTGCGTTGACCCAATATGGCCGGATCGTGGAAAAATACCTTTGCAGGATACCGGGGGTTACGGAGTACATCATCATGCCAAATCATGTTCACATGATCGTGGTCGTTCAACCGGAAGAGAGTGGGCCGATGAGGGCATCGGCCCCTACGATATCACAGCATATCAGAGCGTTTAAGGGATTGGCAACGAAGGAGGCGGGAGTTAGCCTCTGGCAGCGGTCCTTCTACGACCACGTCATCCGAGACGAAGATGACTACCTGCGCATTGTCGAATATATTTTAGAAAATCCTGCGAAATGGATGGAGGACCGTTACTATGTCCCAGAATCATAAACCCATCCGGGGGCGGTTTGCCCCCAGCCCCAGCGGGCGGATGCACCTGGGGAACCTGTTTGCCGCCCTGCTGGCCTGGCTGGATGTTCGGAGCCTGGGGGGTGAAATGCTCCTGCGCATGGAGGACCTGGACCCCGACCGGTGCAAGCCCCAGTACACCCTTCAGCTGGCCGACGACCTCCGCTGGCTGGGCCTGGACTGGGACCTGGGCTGGCAGGAGGGGCTGGATGAGTATACCCAGAGCCACCGCACGGAGTTTTACGCTGAGACCTTCCGGAAGCTGGAGGCCGAGGGTCTGGTCTACCCCTGTTATTGCAGCCGAAAGGAGCTGCTGGCGGCTTCCGCCCCCCACGCCTCCGACGGCTTCCGGGTGTACTCCGGCCGGTGCCGGACCCTGACCCAGGAAGAGAAAACCCTTCTGGAACAGGGGGGACGCAGACCCGCCTGGCGGATCGCTGTACCAAATGAGACCATTGCATTCACCGACGGAAATTTCGGGCCCCAGTCCGAAGTGCTGGACCGGGACTGCGGGGATTTCATCCTCCGACGGTCCGACGGGGTGTACGCCTATCAGCTGGCAGTCACCGCCGATGACGGGGCCATGGGGGTCAACCGGGTGGTCCGGGGCTGGGACCTGCTGTCCTCCACCCCCCGGCAGATCTGGCTCATGGAAAAGCTGGGCTATGAGGTGCCCACCTACTGCCATGCCCCCCTCCTGTGCAGCCCCGATGGCCGGCGGCTGTCCAAGCGGGACCGGGACCTGGACATGGGAGTCCTGCGCCAGCGGTATACCCCGGAGGAACTGACCGGTCTGCTGGCCTGCACCGCCGGGATCATCGACCGGCCGGAACCGGTGAAGCCCTACGACCTGGTGAAGGAATTCTCCTGGGAGAAGGTGGGTACCCGGGACCGGGAGCCTCTCATCACGGAATAAACCAACGGGCGGAGTCATGTGGCTCCGCCCGTTCTATTGGTCCAATTCTGCCCGCAAAACCTGCAGGGTCTTCTTCTCCAGCCGGGACACCTGGACCTGGCTGATGCCCAGGATCTTCGCCGTCCGGTCCTGGGTGAGACCCTTGTAGTACCGCAGGAGGATGAGCTTTTTCTCCCGGTCCGGCAGGCGGTCGATGGCTGTCCGCAGGGCAACCCGTTCCACCAGCCCCTCCTCGGGGGACTCGCTCCCCAGCATCCCCTCCAGCTGGAGACCGGTCTCCCCGTTCTCCGCCTGGAGGGAGGCCACCGAGGCGGTGGCCAGGTCAGCGGCAGCGATATCTTCCGGGGTGAGTCCGGTGGCCTGGGCCAGCTCCGACAGGGCGGGCTCCCGGCCCAGGTCCTCGATCAACTTGGTCCGAGCCCGGTAGATGGTCAGGGCCTGCTCCTTCATCCCACGGCCCACCTTCACCATGCCGTCATCCCGGAGGAACCGCCGGATCTCCCCGGCGATCTTGGGCACAGCGTAGGTGGAGAACTGGGTGCCGAAGGCCGTGTCGAAGCCCTGGACAGCCTTGAGAAACCCCAGGCAGCCCAGCTGATACAGGTCCTCGTGCTCCACCCCCCGGTGGGCGTACCGCTTGACCACGCTCCAGATGAGTCCGGTGTTCTCCTCCACCAGCTGTTGGCAGGCGGCCTGATCCCCGGCCTGGGCGGCCCGGATGAGGGCGGTCCGGTGGTCTGGGGTCACACCTTTCCTCCTGCCCGGAGGGCGAACCGCTTGCGCAGGGTGACGGTGGTTCCCTTGCCGGGGACTGACTTGACCTTCACAGAGTCCATGAAACTCTCCATGATGGTGAAGCCCATGCCCGACCGC
Organism: Ruminiclostridium sp.; assembly: GCA_017521345.1. Next base: position 19,536 of record JAFXCU010000019.1, read on the forward strand.
TCCTCGTTGCCGGTGGTGAAGAGGGGAGTCCGGGCCTGGTCAATGTCCGGGATGCCGATGCCCCAGTCCCGGATGATGAGCTCCAGCTCGTTGCCCGGGTAGATTCGGAGCTTCAGCTCCACCTTTCCCAGGGTGTCCGGATAGGCGTGGACGATGGCGTTGGTGACCGCCTCGCTGACGGCGGTTTTAACGTCCCCCAGTTCGTCCAGGGTGGGGTCCAGCTGGGCGGCAAAGGCGGCCGCCGCCGACCGGGCGAAGGACTCATTGGCCGACCGGGAGGGAAAGACCAGGCTGACCTGGTTGGTGTATTTGATGGTGCGCATGGATGTAGCCTCCTTTCAGTCCAGGGGGAAGAGCCGCTGGAGCCCGGCGGCCCCCAGGACCCGGGCGGGCTGGTCGGGCAGACCGGTGACCTGGAGGGTGCCTCCCAGGGCCTCCATCCGCTTCCACAGCCGGAGGAGGACGGCAATGCCCGAGGAATCCATGAAGGTGATACCCCGGCAGTCCACCACCAGGGTGTGGGGGAGGACCTCGTCCAGCTCCCGGTCCAGGTCCTCCAGAAGCCCTTTGACCCGGTGGTGGTCGATGTCGCCGGACAGGGCCACGGTGAGGTGTCGGTTTTGTGCGGTGTAGGCCACGGCCATAAGTAAAACCCCTTTCTTTCGGGTGTATCCGATAAAAATGGAAAAGCCTCGCAGAGTTTCGTCGCCATGGCGACGAAATAAAGCTAAGTCTGTTTTCTGGCGCGACATGTGCGTGCCGGAAAACACTTCTCGGCCTGTCAGTGCGCCTGCAGGGCGCGCGCAGCAGGCCGCAAGCCGGGGTACCGGAAAAGGCCTTTTCCGGCAGGATAAAAAATACCCTTGTACCGAAGTACAAGGGTATTTTACGTCATTGAGTTGGAATTTTCTGTCAAAGGATGGAGGGGCTGAAAAATTGTCGTCCGGTCAAGCGTCGTTCATGGGCTGGGTCTGGGCGGCAGTGGGCTCGGGTGGAAGGGCCTCCTCCTGGGGGTGTTGGCAGACAGCCAGGGTCAGGAACAGGAGGAGGA
>JAFXCU010000149.1 GCA_017521345.1 Ruminiclostridium sp.
GAAGCGGGAGCGCTTCCAGTCACAGGAGACACCCATCTTCTTCTGCTGCTCCACGATGCGGTTGCCGTACTCTTCCTTCCACTTCCAGACGCGCTGGAGGAACTTCTCACGGCCCAGGTCGTAGCGGCTCAGGCCCTCCTTTTTGCGCAGCTCTTCCTCCACCTTGATCTGGGTAGCGATACCGGCATGGTCGGTGCCGGGGACCCACAGAGCGGCGTAGCCCTGCATACGCTTGAAGCGGATCAGGATGTCCTGAAGGGTGCAGTCCATGGCGTGGCCCATGTGGAGCTGGCCGGTGACGTTGGGGGGAGGCATGACGATGGTGTAGGGCTTCTTCTTGGCGTCACGGACGCCGGCGAAGCACTTGTTCTCCTCCCACTGGGCGTAGATGCGGCCTTCGACCTCTTTGGGGTCATAGACCTTGGGTAATTCTTTTCTCATGGTAATCAGTTCTCCTTACTGTACTATACTGAAAAGCTTCGCAGAATTCCGCTGTCCGCAGACAGCGGAACAAAATAAAATACATTTTTGGCACGGACATGTGCCGGACAAATACTTTTTCAAACGTCCAAAATTGGCAGCTGGGTGTGCTGGCCGATGAAGGTTTTGAAGAACATATCGTCTCCTTCGGTGAAACCCTTCCGGTCGATGATGATGCCGTTGTTCATGTCGAAGAAGATGGCGTAGAAATCCTTGCTGGCCACCACGGCCTCCACCTGCTCGTAGCTGTAGCGGTTGACCACGGCCTCGGTGTTGCAGATGATCTCCTCGTCGTCGAACTCATAGGTGCAGACGTTCATGCCCCGCTTCAGCTGGCGCTGGGTGGAGCGAAGCTGCCAGTTCTTCCAGGAGATGCCCACCCACAGCAGCAGGACGCCGTAGATGAGGAGGAGGCTGCCGATGGTGTTCTGCATGTTGTACACCAGCATACCGCCCACCAGACAGACTGCGCCGATGACATAGCACAGGGTGCGGGTGCGCTTGGATTTCTCCTTTCGGACGGTCTTCTCTGCCAGGTCGTTGAGGGCCTTGAGAGCGGCCAGGTCGTAGTTGGTTTTGTTTACAAAGGGATAGATGGAATCGCTCATGGTAAAACTCCTTTTTTGCCCCGGAAAAACAAAACGCCCCAAAGCCCGCCTGGGCTTCAGGGCGAAAAGAACTTCCGCGGTACCACCTGAATTCGGACAAGGAGACCCTGCCCGCACTTCTGTTCCCGTAACGGGGGAGTCCGGCCTGCCTTACTGGTGGTTCGGGCAGACAGCTCCGGGACGACCTTCTGCGCCGCTGGGGTGGGACTTGCACCAACCGTCCCCTCTCTGAGCCCCTGCTCCTCGCATACTCTTTCCCATCATAGCTTTTTCTACAATAGAATTAGTATAAAAAATCTTGGGGGACTTGTCAAGGGGGAGGGGAGAAATCGATCAGCCTGTCAGCAGGAAAAATATTGCTGCGGCGCACAGCAGGATGCCGCCGATGACCAAGGGGAGGACTTTTTTCTTTCCCTGGAATTTGCCCAGGCGATAGGAGTTGAAGAGCCAGACCAGAAGAGCGCCGATCAGGACGGCGACCCAGAAATATTCGGAGGGAAGATGATGAAAACCCATGGTACGCGCTCCTTTCTGATTTATCCTTTGACTGTGTCAAAAACCTGTGTTATAACGGAGGGAGGAAGAAGGAAACTTACAGCAGCCGGAAAGGCTCCCCTTTAGAGGGGAGCTGGCAGCCGCTAGGCTGACTGAGGGGTGTTATCCTAGGATTAAAATGTCGTATCGGTACGACAGCATATCCATAGACCCCGCACCCCTCCACCCCTTCGGGGCACCTCCCCTCGCAGGGGAGGCTTTTCGTCTGTCTAAGAAAGGAAGGTGTCCCTTCTATGAGATATAATGAGCAGAACGGCCCCAAGATGACCGGGGAACAGATCGCAGCCTACTTAAACCGCATCGGTCACACAGGTCCCGTGACCCTGGACCTGGCGGGGCTTTCCGCCATCCACAGGGCCCACCAGCGGGCGGTCCCCTTTGAGAACCTGGATATCCTGGCGGGGAGGTCTCTGTCTCTGGACCACGGGGCCCTCTTTGATAAAATCATCACCCGCCGCCGGGGCGGGGTGTGCGCCGAGCTGAACACCATCTACAACTGGCTCCTGTACTCCCTGGGGTTCCAGGTGACCAGCTACAACTCCCGGATCATCTCCGGGGAGAAGGTGGAGTTCCGCCGCCATCGGGTCCTGGGGGTCCGGTTTGGAGACCAGACCTACACCACCGACGTGGGCTCCACCATGGAGTATGCCCGGAAGCCCCTGCTGCTGGAGGAGGGGGTGGTCCAGGATGACGGCTCCTGCCTGTACCGGTACGAGCGGCACCCGGTCTACGGCTGGGTCCAGATGCAGCAAAAGCCCGGGTTGGACTGGGCTCCTGTCCTGGGCTTTACCGAGGAGCCCCAGCTGGACGTGGATTTTGTCACGCCCCTGTATTGGTTTGAGCAGCATCCGGCCTCCAACATGAACAAGGTCCCCCGGGTGTCCTATTACACCGAGGACGGCATCATTGCCGTCCGGGCGGCAGCCGGGTCCACCAAGACCCGCCACCTGGTGGAGCGGGCGGGGATCATCCAGCAGGCGGTGGACATCACCAGCATAGAGCAGGAGAAGGGACTCATCCAGGAGCTCTTCGGCCTGCCCACGGATTATGGATCCTGATAGAATTTCCCTCCGGGGATGAGATCA
>JAFXCU010000150.1 GCA_017521345.1 Ruminiclostridium sp.
CCCATGGTCATCGGGGTGGCCGCCGGAGGCATTGCCATCTCGGCCCTCATGACCGCCCTCTTCCGCCGGTTCTACACGGCCACCTTTTCCGTGGTCTTCGGCCTGTTTCTGTCCATGATCCCCAACATGCTCAATGAGAGCTGTGTGCTGGGACCCGATCCGGCCTCCCTCCTGTCCGTTATCCTCATGGTTCTGGGCTTTGCCCTCTCCTTCTATCTGGGAGATTTCCACGCCCACAACGCCCGCATCCGGGCTCGCCTGTCCAAATCACCCCCCGAAACAAAAAAGGAGTAACGCATGTCACGTTTCATTGGTTTTTACGATTACACGGTCATCCTGACCTACGTCAGCCTCCTGGCCGCCGTGAGCAGTATGTTCTACGCCTCTCAGGGGAACTTTTTCTATGCCATCCTCTTCCTGATGCTCTCCGGCCTGTGCGATGCCTTCGACGGCGCCGTGGCCCGGAGCAAGAAGGACCGCACCGAAGAGGGCAAGGCCTTCGGCATCCAGATCGACTCCCTGTGCGACCTGATCAGCTTCGGCATGGCCCCCGCCGTGTTCTGCTTCTTTGTGGGCGTAGACGGTCTGGCCGGCCGCCTGATCCTCTTCTTCTACTGCCTGTGCGCCGTCATCCGTCTGGCCTATTTTAACGTCCTGGAGACCCAGCGCCAGCAGACCGAGGAAGGGGCCAACAAGTATTACCACGGTCTGCCGGTGACATCCATCTCCATCATCCTGCCCATCTGCTGCTGCCTGCAGTATTTCCTGCCCCAGCAGTTCTTCGTTGCCATCCTCCATCTCATCATGTTGGCAACCGCCTTCCTGTTCATCCTGGACTTCCCCGTGAAAAAACCTGACTGGAAAAAGCGGCTGTCCAACGTCTGAGCATACGTTTTCCCGGTAAATAAGGAGGTTCCCCTATGCCGAACTTTGAAGTGGTCAGCGACTACCTCCCCTCCGGCGACCAGCCGGAAGCCATCGACGCCCTGGCCCGGGGCATTGAACTGGGCATTGACGAGCAGACCCTCCTGGGCGTCACCGGCTCGGGCAAGACCTTCACCATGGCCAAGGTCATCGAGCGGGTCCAGCGGCCCACCCTGGTCCTGGCCCACAACAAGACCCTGGCCGCCCAGCTCTGCGCCGAGTTCAAGGAGTTTTTCCCCAACAACGCCGTGGAGTATTTCGTATCCTACTACGACTACTACCAGCCCGAGGCCTACATCCCTCACACCGACACCTTCATTGAGAAGGACAGCGCCATCAATGATGAGATCGAGCGGCTCCGCCACTCGGCCACCTCCGCCCTCTTTGAACGGCGGGACGTGATCGTGGTGGCCTCGGTCTCCTGCATCTATGGCCTGGGTGACCCCATTGACTACTCCAACATGGTCATCTCCCTGCGCACCGGCATGGAGAAGCCCATCGACGAGCTCCTGAACAAGCTCACCGAGATCCGCTACGAGCGCAACGACGTGGCCTTCGACCGCAACCGCTTCCGGGTCCGGGGGGACACCGTGGAGATCTTCCCGGTCTACGCCAAGGACCACGCCATCCGGGTGGAGTTCTTCGGGGATGAGATCGACCGAATCAGTGAGATCAACGTGGTCACTGGCACCCCCACCCGGGTGGTGGACCACGTGGCCATCTACCCCGCCTCCCACTATGTGGCCTCCAAGGAGAAAATGGCCCGGGCCATCCAGGAGATCTACCAGGAGATGGAGGAGCGGGTAAAGTTCTTCCAGGGCAACGAGCAGCTGCTGGAGGCCCAGCGCATCTCCCAGCGGACCCTCTATGACATCGAGATGATGCAGGAGCTGGGCTACTGCTCGGGTATTGAGAACTACAGCCGGGTCATCGCCGGCCGCCCTGCCGGGTCGCCCCCCATGACCCTCCTGGACTACTTCCCCAAGGATTTCCTCCTCTTCATCGACGAGAGCCATGTGACCCTCCCCCAGGTCCGGGCCATGTACGCCGGGGATCGCTCCCGAAAGACCACCCTGGTGGACTACGGCTTCCGCCTCCCCTGCGCCTTTGACAACCGCCCCCTGACCTTTGACGAGTTCACCCAGCGGCTGAACCAGGTGGTCTATGTCTCGGCCACCCCCGGGGAGTATGAGAAAACCCGCTCGGGTCAGATTGCCGAGCAGGTCATCCGCCCCACCGGTCTGCTGGACCCCATCGTCCAGGTCCGCCCTGTGGAGGGGCAGATCGACGACCTCATCGGGGAGATCAACCTGCGCACCGCCAAGCAAGAGCGGGTCCTGGTAACCACCCTCACCAAGCGCATGGCCGAGGACCTCACCGACTACCTCACCGGGGCGGGCATCCGGGTCCGGTATATGCACTCGGACATCGACACCCTGGAGCGCACCGAGATCATCCGTGACCTCCGCCTGGGAACCTTTGACGTGCTGGTGGGTATCAACCTTCTGCGTGAGGGCCTGGACCTGCCGGAGGTCTCCCTGGTGGCCATTCTGGACGCCGACAAGGAGGGCTTCCTCCGCTCCGAGACCTCCCTCATCCAGACCATCGGCCGCGCGGCACGAAATGCCGAGGGCCTGGTCATCCTCTACGCCGACACCATCACCCCCTCCATGCGGGCCGCCATGGACGAGACCCAGCGCCGCCGGGAGATCCAGGACGCCTACAACCAGGCCAACGGCATCGTCCCCAAGACCGTCGTAAAGGCCGTCCGGGACCTGCTGGAGATCTCCCATGCCCCCGATGCCAAGGGGAAGAAGGGCCAGAAGGCCCTGTCCAGGAAGGAGACTGCCGACCTCATCGCCAAGCTGGAAAAGGAGATGAAGGAAGCCAGCCGTCGCCTGGAATTCGAGTACGCAGCCATATTACGAGACCAGATCATCGACCTGCGCGGCAAAATGTCAAACGACTAAGTTGGTTTCTTCGCCGGGAGTCCGGCGTCCAAGCCTTTTGCCCTGCAAAAGCTTGGGTTTGGGGCAATTCACTTGCCCCAAATCAAGTGAAATCGGGGCCCCCGCAAAGCCTGCTTTGTGGGGAAGAGCAGATCATAGAACTGCGCAAAAAAGAGACAAACGACTGAATCATTCCATCTCAAAGAAGGTGTTTTCATGGGTAAAACCAACCACGAGCCCAACACCCCTCAGAAGACCAACTATCTGGCCATGGCCTCCATCATGGGGGCCGGCATCCTGTGGGGCTGTATGGGTCTTTTCAACCGGGGCATCGCCGACCTGGGCCTGGGAGCCACCTCGGTCATGATCATCCGCAACCTGGGCGCCTGCATTCTCATGGGCCTCATTTTCCTGGTTATCGACCGGAGCATTTTCCGCATCCGGCTGCGCCACATGCCCTACTTTATTGGCACGGGCGTCGGCAGCGTCATGATGATGACCCTCTTCTACTTCCAGAGCCAGCAGGCCAACTCCCTGGCGGTGGCCGCCATCCTGCTTTACACCGCACCGGCCTTTGTGGTCATCCTGTCTGCCATCATCTTCAAGGACAAGATCACCAAGCAGAAGCTGGCCGCCCTGGTCATCGCCTTCCTGGGCTGCACCTTTGTCAGCGGCATCTGGAGCGGCGGCCTGAGCGTTACCCCCGAAGGCCTGTTCTATGGCCTGGGCAGCGCCTTCGTCTACTCCCTGTACACCATCTTCGGCCACTTTGCCCTGAAGCATTACCAGCCCCTCACCGTCACCTTCTACTCCTTCTTCACGGCCGGTGTGGGCTCCCTCTTCTTCTTTGATGCCCAGGAGCTGGCCATGGTGACCTCCTCCGGCCGGGGCATCTTCCTGTCCCTGTGCCTGATGTTCTTCTCCACCGTCCTGCCCTATATGCTCTACACCAAGGGCCTCAATTCCCTGGGAGACGGGGGCAAGGCCTCCATCCTGGCCAGCGTGGAGCCTGTGGCGGCCTCCTTCCTGGGCATCCTGGCCTTCGGGGAGCCCATGACCATGGGCATCATCCTGGGCCTCATCTGCATCCTCATCTCCGTCTACATTCTGAGGTGATCCCATGGCAAAACCCAAAGAAGAAAAGACCAATGTGATCCGGCTGCTGGAAGCCGCCGGCATCCCCTGCACCCACTACGAGCTGGACCTGCCCAAGGGGGAGGTCCCTGACGGGGTCACCGCCGCCAAACTCCTGGGCAAGGACCCGGACCAAGTATTTAAGACCCTGGTGGCCGAGGGCCCCAAGGGGGAGCACTTCGTCTTCGTCATCCCCGTGGCCGCCACCCTGGACCTGAAAAAGGCCGCCCGGGCCGCAGGCGTGAAGTCCATCGCCATGCTCCCCCAGAAAAAGCTCCTGCCCCTCACCGGCTATGTCCATGGGGGCTGCTCCCCGGTGGGCATGGCCAAGTCCTTCCCCACCTACTTCGCCGAGGAGGTCATCCTGGTGGACACCATGGTGTGCTCCGCCGGCAAGGTGGGCCACCAGGTGGAGGTCAAGCCCGATGATCTCATCGGTCTGATCGGCGGAGCGATCGCCGACCTGATTGCGAACTGATAAATGCCTCGCAGAGTTTCGCCATCCGCAACCTCTCCTTCAGCCCCATCCCAAAAGTAAGGAGCCTCTATGCAATCTCATATCTACGTGAAAGGCGCACGCGCCAACAACTTAAAAAATATCGACATCTCCATCCCCCGTGACAAGCTGGTGGTGGTCACGGGCCTCTCCGGCTCCGGCAAGTCCTCCCTGGCCTTCGACACCATCTATGCCGAGGGCCAGCGGCGGTATGTGGAGTCCCTGTCCTCCTATGCCCGGATGTTCCTTGGCCAGATGGAAAAGCCCGACGTGGACTACATTGACGGTCTCTCCCCGGCCATCTCCATCGACCAGAAGACCACCAGCAAGAACCCCCGGTCCACCGTGGGTACCGTCACGGAGATCTACGACTATCTCCGTCTCCTTTGGGCCCGGGTGGGTACTCCCCACTGCCCCAAGTGCGGCAAGGAGATCCGCCAGCAGTCCATCGACCAGATCATCGACCAGATCATGGC
>JAFXCU010000151.1 GCA_017521345.1 Ruminiclostridium sp.
CCATGAGGGCCTGTACTTCGAGAGCTATGACCCTGACGGGGTCATCTCCGCCCTGGAGGGGGCCATCCAACAGGGAGCCCCCAAGGCATCCATGGCCTTTTCCTCTGGGGCCTACGACCAGGCGGTGTATGCCCTCTTCACCCAGGGGGAGGTCCACACCCTGCTGGAACTGGCGGACAGCCGCACCCAGGCCGGGCTGGATCTCACCCAGAGCGTGTGGTACACCCGGAACGACGACCGGCATTCCCTGTCCATCGCCATACCGTACTGACAAGGAGGCCTTCCTATGGACCGTTTACAGCAGCAGATGGAGTTCATCCTGGAAATCGACAAGGAGAAGAACATCTTCCGGCAGACCCACCTCTCCGGCCAGGGCCGCCGGGAGAACGACGCCGAGCACGCCTGGCACATGGCCATTATGGCCTACCTGCTCCGGGAGCACGCCAATGAAGAGGTGGACATCCTGAAGGTCATCCTCATGTGTCTCATCCACGACGTGGTGGAGATCGACGCCGGGGATGCCTACGCCTACGACACGGCCGCCCTGGCCACCCAGAAGGAGCGGGAGGACAGAGCCAAGGAGCGGATCTACTCCCTTCTGCCCCCGGACCAGAAGGCCGAACTGACCGCCCTCTTCGACGAGTTCGAGGCCTATGAGACCCCAGAGGCCAAATTTGCCCATGCCATGGACAACTTCCAGCCCCTGCTGCTGAACCACAGCAACAACGGCGGGGACTGGAAGGAGCACCAGGTCACCGCAGAGCAGGTCTACGGCAGGCAGCGAAAGACCCGCCTGGGGTCGGAGAAGCTCTACCAAGTCACCGATCGTCTCCTCCGGGAGAACATCGAAAAAGGAAACATCAAGCCATGAGAACACCCAATCCCTATCTGGACATCCACCCTGAGGTGGCCCAGGCCATTGCCCAGGGAAAGCCTGTGGTGGCCCTGGAATCCACCATCATCTCCCACGGCATGCCCTACCCCCAGAACGTGGAGACCGCCCTGGAGGTGGAGGAGACCGTCCGTCAAAACGGAGCTGTCCCCGCCACCATCGCCATCCTGGGGGGCCGCCTGAAGGCAGGCCTCACCCGGGAGGAGATCGAATACCTGGGCAGACAGGGCCAGAAGGTCACCAAGACCTCCCGCCGGGACCTGGCCGTCCTTCTGGCCAAGGGGGCCGATGGGGCCACCACGGTCGCCACCACCATGATGATCGCCGCCATGGCGGGGATCAAAGTCTTTGCCACGGGGGGCATCGGCGGGGTCCATCGGGGTGCTGAGACCACCATGGATATCTCCGCCGACCTTCAGGAGCTGGCCCGCACCAACGTCACCGTGGTGTGCGCCGGGGCCAAGGCCATCCTGGACCTGAAGCTCACCCTGGAGTATCTGGAGACCCACGGGGTCCCCGTCCTGGGGTATGGGACGGAGGAACTCCCCGCCTTCTACACCCGGACCTCCGGCCTCAAGGTGGACTACCGGGTGGACAGCCCGGAGGAGATCGCCCGGATCATGCAGGTCCGGGAGGACCTGGGGCTTGCCGGGGGCATCCTGGTGACCAACCCCATCCCGGAGGAGTGGTCCATGGATGCGGATGCGATTAACCTCGTTATCGACCAGGCGGTGGCTGAGGCAGAGGCCCTGGGCGTCAACGGCAAGGAAGTGACCCCCTTCCTCCTGGCCAAGGTGAAAGAGATCACCGGGGGCGACAGCCTGGAGGCCAACATCCGGCTGGTTCTGAACAATGCCGCTTTGGCGGCCCGGGTGGCCGGAGCACTGTGCCGGTGACACACGTGGTTGGGCCGATGAAGGCATCGGCCCCTACATACCAGGACCTGCCGATCGTGATGTAGGGAACGGTCTTGACCGTTCCGACGTGGGTGCGGGAACGGGCGGACTGGTCAAGACCAGTCCCTACATGGCGTGTTAGTGCTTTCACAGGATCTTGCCAGTAAAAAAACCGGCTCCATGAAGGAGCCGGTTCTGTTATTTCTTCTGATAGGGATACTGCTTTCTGAGGAATGCTGCGAAGGCCGATGCCGCCTTGGTGGAGGTCTTGGGCAGGGCCACGCCCAGCACCCGCTTGGGGACAGGGCTCAGCTCCAGCACCCGCAGGTTTTTGGGCAGGTGCCCCAGGCTCAGCTTGGGCATGGCGGTAACGCCCAGACCTTGGGCCACCATGGCAAGGATGGAGGAGTCGTCGTCGCTGGATACGTTCAGCTGCCGGGGGGAGAGGGTCTCCAGGTGGTGGGCCAGGGCGTTCATGGGGGAGATGATGAGGGGATGCCGGGCAAATTCCTCCTGGGAGATGACCTTCTGTTCCGCCGGGAGCAGCCCGGAGGGAACCACGGCATAGTAGGGGTCCTCCATCAGGGGATACCACCGCAGGTCCCGGAACCGGAGCCCGTCGCCCAGGGCCAGGTCGATCCGGTCCTCTGCCAGCCAGTGGGGAAGTTCATCGGTGGAGATACGGATGTCAAAAGATGCCTCGGGATGGATGTCCTGATAGGCTCGAAGGACCTGGGGCAGCCAGGAGGAGGCGATGCTGGCGAAGGAGCCGATGCGAATGGTGGTCTGGTTGCCGCCGGAGAGGGTTCGGGCCTGGTGGGTCAGGCGGCTCAGGGCGGCCTCGGCTTCCACCAGCAGGGGGTAGAGCTCCACACCGGCAGCGGTGAGCTTTACGCCGGTGTGGCTGCGGGCCAGGATCTTGCACTCCAGCTCGTTTTCCAGAGCGTTCATCATCTGGGTCACGGCGGATTGGGTGCAGTTGAGTTCTATGGCGGCCTTGCTGAAACTGCCGGTACGCAGGGTGGTCAGCAGGGCGCGGATCTTTCTGTCATCCATGGATATCACCTGTTCTTATGGGTATTAGAAAAACTAATGTGTCTATCAAATATTCTGTCTTCACGAAAAGGGAGACGGGTGTTAGAATAGGCCCAACCCAATTGGAAGGTGGGTTATGACCTGGCCCCTTGCCTCGGAACGAGGGTGTCAGTTTTTTGGCTCACACCAAGCCGGTCGTCAAGCGGATTCGCTCCCCGTTCTGTCGGCGAACCATTCTGTCTCTTGCCTGGGGTGTGGCACTGAGTAAACCGAGACAGAACCATTTCCATATTCTCCTTTTTTGTCGCTGTTCCGGCTTTCCTGCCCTCTCATTCCTGGCGGATCTTTCCCGGGCCGGGAACAGACAAGAAACTCCGCCCTATGACCACCCGGGTCAGGGGCGGTTGTTTTTTTGTCTAAAAGGGGAAAAAGAAAAGAGCAGCTGAAAACAGCGGCTCTGGAGAAATGGACATATGAAATGTCCTCTGCCTCCGTCTGTTTGCCTGAGAGATTCGGTCGGGACCCGACCTTGCACCTTCGGCACTCAATTCAATGAGATTCTCCAGAGATCCCTCCGTCCTCAGTTTCTTTCGATCCTAAGGGCTTCATCGGGCGATATATTACGTTTTTTTATACCGACAGGATAGCACGGTTTTTCAAAAAATGCAACCGAAAACCATCAAAATGTCTTGTTGAACACATAAGAAATTCTGATGGCCATGGGAGGGGATTTGTGCTTTTTGCCAGCCCCCAGAGACTCTGAGTCCGCCGGTGGGATAAAATCAGAGCGGGGATAAAGTACCGCCCGCCGGGTGTCCGGCGGGCGGCCTGCTTATTTATCAGAAGTGATTTCAATCGTGACATACCCAACAGGTTCTTTATCTAGAGGTTTAGAATTTGGCGTTCCAGATAATTCAAGCGTAAGTAGTTTGATTGTTGAACTACCAGGCGTGTCGCCATTACCAGGGGTTGCCTCGGTGAGTTCTAGCCAGCCATGATTGATAGGGTTTCCATTACGGGCAAAGAAGTGACCAACTCCTGTTAGTTCATCGGCGGTCGAGGAAAGAGAGAATGTGCAATCAAGAGTGGCGTTTGACTTATTGACTATTCTAATTTCGTTGCTGGCAACGCAAAGAGGGTCATTTGGTTGATGAGTTCGTTTCTGCTGATGGAAATGGAGGATGCATATTTGTCTACTTCTTTGAGGGCTTTGGAAGAGATTTGGACAGAAATCACATCTTTTTCATCCGGCTTTCTGGGTATAAACTGAGTCATTGGATTCACCACCCTTCTTTATATCTGGTATTATTGTAGGCTCTTGGTGATGATAAGACTATATTCATGATTTAAATATAAACCAGACTACAAAAGCGATAAAAAGAGAAAAGGGCTTGCCGTCTGTGCAAACAGACGGCAAGCCCTTTGGCTGATTGAACAGTTTGGATGAGAACGATGGAACTTTGGTTCCGGTGAGCGGGTATACCCAAGAGGATCAGTTGATCTTCAGGCCTTCCCACAGGGTGTTCATGTACTGAAGCATGTCGTTGGAAAGGTTGCGGTAGGCCAGGTGGTTGTACTTCTCGTCGAAGTGATCCATGGGGGGATAGAGGATCTCGATGGCCTCCTCACCCATGTCCTCCATGTAGGTCTCGCTCTCGTAGACCAGGGAGTTGGGGGAGGCGTAGCAGATGTACTCTGCGTTGGCGATGGCGGCCTCTTCGCTGAGCATGAAGTTGATGAAGATCTCGGCCAGCTCCTGATTTTCCGCACAGGAGGGGATACACATGGCGTCGAAGAAGTAGTTGGTCTCGTCGGGGTAGTAGAACTGCAGGTCCACATCCTCAGCCTGACCCTCCTGCATGATGAAGTAGTCACCGGCGTAGTAGGCGCCGATGGAGGCCTCGCCGGACTGGAGGGTGTTGAAGATCTCGTCCATGACGTAGGCCTTCACCAGGGGCCGCTGGGCCATGAGCTCGTCCAGGGCACGGTCCCACTGGGCCTTGTCGGTGGTGTTCACGTCGATGCCCAGCTTGTACATGGCGGTGCCGAAGGCGTCACGGGGGTTGTTGAACTGGAGGATGGAGCGGGTGTACTTCTCGTTCCACAGCAGATCCCAGCCGCCGACGTCGGCCTCGTCCACCACGTTGGCATCGTAGATGACACCGATGACACCGTAGGTGTAGGGGACGGTATACTGGTTGTCGGGGTCATAGTACAGGCCCTTGTACTGATCGCCGATGTACTGGTAGTTGGGGATATTCTCATAGTTCAGGGGCAGGAGCATATCCTCGGCGATGAGACGGGCGATCATGTAGTCCGAGGGAATGATAACATCGTAGCTGACGGCGCCGCTCTGGAGCTTGGCGTACATATCCTCGTTGGAGGCGAAGGTGGAATAGTTCACCTTGACCTTCTGGCCGTACTCCTCCTCATACCAGGCCTCGAAGGCCTTGATGGTGTCCAGAGAGTCGTCCGAGCCGTCGGAGATGTACTCGCCCCAGTTGTAGACGTTCAGCTCCACGGTGTCGGAGTTGCTGCCGATGAAGGAGACAGCACCCACCACCACCAGGGCGGCGGCGATGACACCGCCTGCGATGAGCTCCTTGCCCCGGTTGCCCAGATGGTGCCGGCGGTGGGCCTTCTTGGCGGCCCGGCGTTCCTTGGCCTCCTCGTCATCGTCGTCCATCAGGTTGGTGATGAGAAGCAGAGCCAGGATCACGAAGAAGATGATGGTGGCCAGGGCGTACATCTTGGGGGTGACCGTCTTCTTGGTCATGCTGTAGATGCGGATGGGGAGGGTCTCAAAGCCGTTGCCGGCGGTGAAGTAACTGATGACGAAGTCATCCAGGGACAGGGTGAAGGCCATGATGAGGCCGGTGAGGATGCCGGGCAGGATCTCAGGCAGCTCCACCTTCACGAAGGCCCGGAAGGGGGTGCAGCCCAGGTCCATGGCGGCCTCGGGCAGGGACTTGTCCATCTGCCGCAGCTTGGGCAGAACCTGGAGGATGACGTAGGGCAGGCAGAAGGTGATGTGGGCGATGAGCATGGTCCAGAAGTTCAGGCTGGTGCTCAGGCCCATGAGACGGCCTGCAAAGACGAACATCAGCATCAGGGAGATACCGGTGATGATGTCCGGGTTGGTCATGGGGATGTTGGTCACCGTGTTGTAGGTGGCCTGGAGGTACTTGCTGCGGAGCTTGTTGATGCCCACGGCAGCGGCGGTGCCCATGATGGTGGAGATGATGGAGGCGGCCAGGGCCAGCACCAGGGTGTTTTTCAGGGCGCCCAGAGTGTTGGTGTCGTGGAAGAGCTCCTTGTACCAGTACAGGGAGAAGCCCTCAAAGACCGACAGGCTGTTGCTACTGTTGAAGGAGAACACCAGCAGGATGATGATGGGGGCGAAGAGGAAGAGGAAAATGAGGGCGGTGTAGAGTTTTGCTGCAGGTTTCATGCTCATTTACCTCCTTCCACATGACGGGCGGTGAGGACCTGCATGACGCCCATGCAGACCAGCAGGACCACCATCAGGATGAAGGCCATGGCGGCTGCGAAGTGCAGGTTGTTGGCCACGTACTGGCTCTCGATGGCGTCACCGATCAGGAAGAACTTGCCGTCGCCCAGCTTCTGGGAGATGTAGAAGGTGCTCACCGAGGGGATGAGGACCATGGTCACGCCGTTGATGACGCCGGGGAGAGACAGAGGCCAGATGACCCGGCGCAGGACGCCGAAGCCGTTGCAGCCCAGGTCGCGGGCGGCTTCGATGAGCTTCACGTCCATCTTGGCCATAATGGAGTACAGGGGCAGGACCATGTAGGGCAGGTAGTCGTAGACCATGCCGATGACCACGGCTGCTTCGGTGCCGATGATATGGACCCCGGGCAGATGGAAGAAGGTCAGGAAATTGTTCAGGATGCCCGTATCCTGGAGGATGGTCATCCAGGCGTAGGTGCGGATGAGGAAGTTCATCCACATGGGGATCATGATGATGGTCATGAAGGTCTTCTGGATCTTGGGCTCTGCCCTTGCCATGATGTAGGCCAGGGGATAGGCCAGGACCAGGCAGACGACGGTGGAGATGACCGCCAGCTTCAGGGAGCGCCAGAAGATCACCAGGTAGGTGTAGACCTCTTTGGAGGAGCCGTCCTCCTGGATCACCTGGGAGGTGGCGGTGAAGAACCGCTGGATGTGCTCCAGGGTGAAGTTGAAGTTGTTGTCAGTGAAGGCGTAGTATGCCACGAAGACCAGGGGTACCAGGATAAAGAACATGGCCCAGACAGAGTAGGGACCCAATGTCGCATAGTAACTGGTCTTGGCGACCCGCCCTTCCCTGCGGGTCTTTTTGTTGGTCATTCGTCCTCATCCTCCTCTTCTACCTCGCTCAGCTCATCCAGCTCGTTGGAGAAGGAGGAGTAGTCGCCGTACAGGTTGGAGTATTCGGATTTCTTCATGATGTGGATGGCGTCGGGCTCCAGTTCGATGCCGATGCGCTCGTCCACGTCCACGAAGTCGGTGGTCTGGATCATCCACTTAAAGCCGTTCACGTCCACGATGATCTCGTAGTGGACGCCCAGGAAGGTGACGGAGGTGACCACGCCGGTGAGCTGGCCCTGCTCCACGGGGACGATGTCCACGTCCTCAGGGCGGACCACCACGTCCACGGGTTCGTTCTTCATGAACTCCTTGTCCAGGCACTGGAAGGTCTGGCCGGAGAAGCGGACCTTGTAGTCCTCCAGCATGATGCCGTCCAGGATGTTGGACTCGCCGATGAAGTCGGCCACGAAGGCGTTGACGGGTTCGTTGTAAATGTCCACGGAGGTACCCACCTGGTGGATCTTGCCCTCAGACATGACCACCACGGTGTCGGACATGGACAGGGCTTCCTCCTGGTCGTGGGTGACAAAGATGAAGGTGATGCCGGTCTGCTTCTGGATCTTTTTCAGCTCCACCTGCATGTCCTTGCGGAGCTTCAGGTCCAGGGCGCCCAGAGGCTCGTCCAGCAGCAAGACCTGGGGATGGGCAACCAGAGCCCGGGCGATGGCCACGCGCTGCTGCTGGCCGCCGGACAGGCGGGTGACCGAGCGCTTTTCAAAGCCCTTCAGGGCCACCAGCTCCAGCATCTCATGGACCTTGGCCTCGATCTCCTCCTTGGGGAGCTTTTTCTCCCGCAGGGGGAAGGCCACATTGTCAAAGACGTTCAGGTGGGGGAAGAGGGCATACTTCTGGAAGACGGTGTTGACGTTGCGCTTATAGGGGGGCACGTCGTTGATCCGGTCCCCCAGGAAGATGATGTCGCCGGAGTCGGGGGTCTCAAAGCCGCCGATGAGGCGCAGCAGGGTGGTCTTGCCGCAGCCGGAGGGTCCCAGCAGGGTAAGGAACTCGTTGTCATAGATGTCCAGGTTGATATTGTCAAGGACGGGGGTCTCCCCGTCGAAGGACTTGGTGATGTTTTTCAGCTCGATGATTTTTTTCATAGGAGCATCCCTCCAAAAAACAAAAGTGACTGTACACCGATGGCATACAGTCACTTGCAGATTTCACGAAAAAGGGGGAATATCCCCGTGGAAACCAAAGATTATGAGAGTCTATATAGCAAAGAAACTTACTTTTACTACTCTTATTGATCATTTCACAAGTTTGTATGCTCGGAAGCAATGGTTTGGTTTAAGTTACCAACTTATAAAACTTGGGCTTTTAACCCAATCAATAAGGCAACAGAAGTTGCCGCCGCATCATGCGGAACTCGGCATTCGACCCGGCTGTCCGTGTGGCCTTGGAGGCTGAGCGGCGGGGGAAATGCTCAGCGGCGGTCGTGTCTTGCTTTGGAAAGACTCAATATCTTGTTTTCCAATTTAAGATTGTAGTAATTTTATCAGAAATATAGAACCCTGTCAACTGGACAGGAAAAAAGTCGAGGGGGATTTTGAAAGGCTCCCTCGTCAGAGGGAGCCTTTTATATGATTATCAATGGATTGGCAAACGCCGGAGAAATTTCGGTGAATATCCAGGTTGGAGAAGCGGAGCACTGTCAGTCCCATAGCTTGGAGGGCTTTTGTACGGCGCGCGTCCTGCTCAATCTGGTTGGGGTCATAGTGGCCGCCGCCGTCCAGTTCGATGACCAGTTTGGCCTTGGCACAGTAAAAGTCGGCAATGTAGGAGCCAATGGCCTTCTGCCGCTGGAACCGAGCGGGATACGTTCGTAAAAAGTCGTACCAGAGTTTCCGTTCCCAAGGAGTCATGTTCTTGCGCAGGTTTCGTGCAAGGGGGATGTTATTTTTGTCGTAAGGCTTCATAGGACTCCTCCCATCGTGCCTCCCTCTGACGAGGGAGGTGCCCCGAAGGGGCGGAGGGAGAGATACCGTATCGTGAAGGGCTGTGCAAACCTATCACAGGTCTTATCTCTCCCTCAGTCTTCGCCCTGTGGGCGAATCCAGCTCCCTCGTCAGAGGGAGCCTTAGTTGGGTCAGTCTACAGTGACTCCGGGGAAGAACTCCTCCACGAAGGGTACGTCGGTGACCGTCCACTCCCGGCCCTTGAGACCCTCCAGGCAGCCTGCGTCGGTGGTGAAGGGGAAGGAGAGCTTGTAGGAGTACAGGGCCTGTCCGTTGGTCTTGCCCATGCGCTTGTTCTCCCGCTCACGGCCGTACTTGCCGTCACCCAGCAGGGGATGGCCGGCGGCGGCCATCTGGGCCCGGATCTGGTGGGTCCGGCCGGTGATGAGGTGGCACTCCACCAGGGACATGCCGTTGCGCTTGGCCAGGGTCCGGTAGAGAGTCACGGCGGTGCGGCCCCCCTCCACGGGCTTGTTGTGGACGAAGACCTGCTTTTTGCCCTCGTCCTTCACCAGGAAGTTCTCCAGCCGGCCCTCGGCGGGCTTGGGGGTCCCCAGGACGATGCACAGGTAGGACTTCTCCACCTCCCGGTCCTTGATCTTCTGGTTCATGATCCGCAGGGTCTCGGCGTTCTTGGCGGCGATGACGATGCCGCCGGTATTCCGGTCGATGCGGTTGCACAGGGCGGGGGCGAAGGAGTTCTCCCAATAGGGGGACCACTCCTTCTTTTGATAAAGGTAGGCCTGGATGTGGGTGATGAGGGTGTTGACCCGCTCGGTCTCGTCGGGATGGACCACCATGCCGGGGCGCTTGTCCAGCAGCATCAGGTTCTCGTCCTCGTAGACGATGTTCAGCTGGGGCTTGAAGACCGACAGGAAGGCGTTCTCCGGGGTGGGCTTTTCGAAGAACTCATCGTTGATGTAGAGCTGGAGCACATCCCCCTTCTGGAGGCGGGTGTCCCGCTTGGCTCCCTTGCCGTTGAGCTTGACCCGCTTGATGCGGATGTACTTCTGGGCCAGGGGAGCAGGGAGGACGGGAAGGGTCTTGCCCAGCCACCGGTCCAGTCTCTGGCCGGCGTCATTTTGCCCGATGGTGAATTCCCGCATAAAAAACGCAACCTTTCTTCTCTCGATTTCTCTATCCTGTCACTTGTCAGGGAGGAGAAATCGTTGTATACTATATAAAGTGTCTGTCGATATTGACGGCATACCATGGATGCGAAAGCCATGGTATCCGTATTATATCACAGAATTCAAAAAAATGAAGAAAGTATTTGACAATCGCGATCTTTTTTGCTAAAATGCTTTCTGTACCATGTGAGGATTGTGCTATGCGACTGAATCTTAGAGAGATCATCCATGTGCCCGGGGCCGCTGTTCCCTTCGATTTTACTCTTGATCTCACCCAGGAGGAATTCTACGGAGAGCAGCCCATCACCCAGCCTGTCCACGTGACTGGCCGTGTGAAGAACATCGCCGATGTTCTGGTCCTGGAAGGGCAGGCTAAGTCTGTGCTCGACTACACCTGTGACCGGTGTATGGGCGGATTCAGCCGGGAGAAGACCGTTAAGCTTTCCTATATGCTCGCCGAAGAGATGGAGGGAGAGGAAGACGGAGAGATCGTTCTCCTGGACGATGGCGAGATCGACATCGGTGATTTGGCCTACACAGCCTTCATCCTCGATATGGACACAAAACACTTATGCTCAGAAGACTGCAAGGGGCTTTGCCCCGGCTGCGGCGCAAACCTGAACCAGGAGCCTTGCCGGTGCAAAAAGCAGGTCGATCCCAGATGGGCCGCCCTCGAGCAGCTACTTAATAAAAACTGAGTAGTAACCACTAACCAAGTGCCCGAAAGGGTATCACCAAGGAGGTGTCTCGAAATGGCGGTTCCGAAGAGTAAAGTCTCTAAGCAGAGACGTGATAAGCGGCGTGCAAACTGGAAGCTGGCAGCTCCCGCAGTCGCTACCTGCCCCAAGTGCGGTGCATATCGGCTGCCCCACCGGCTGTGCAAGGCCTGCATGACCTATGACGGCAAGGTGTTCGGCCAGGTTCAGGAGAACTAATAGGAAAAAGAAGAGGGGATTGCCCCTCTTTCTTTTTTTATCCGGGTATATCCACCCGAATCAAAAAGAAGTCAACTCAGTAGGGGCGAATATCATCCGCCCGCTGTTTGCCAAGTAAACCCAAAGGAGGAACGTCTATGTCCCTCACAACCATAAAAACCATCACCCCCGGCTCGCCCGCCCATGGGGCCGGAGTCCGTCCGGGCGAGACCCTGACGGCCATCAACGGCCACCGGATCGTGGACGTGCTGGATTACAAATACTATTCCTACGACCCGGAGCTGGAGCTTTCCCTGCAGGAAGGGGAGAGCCAGCGCACCGTCTCCCTCACCAAGGAGGTGGGCGAGGACCTGGGCCTGGAGTTTGAGACCTACCTGATGGACCGGGCTCGCTCCTGCGCCAACAAGTGCGTCTTCTGCTTCGTGGATCAGCTGCCCAAGGGGATGCGGGATACCTTATATTTTAAGGATGACGACGCCCGCCTGTCCTTCCTCCTGGGCAACTACATCACCCTTACCAATCTGAGCAAGCGGGAGCTCCAGCGGATCTGCGACCTGCACATCTCGCCCATCAACATCTCCGTCCACGCCACCGACCCGGAGGTCCGTAAGACTCTGCTGGGGAGCAAGCGGGGCGGGGAGATCATGGAGATCATGGAGCGGTTCGCCCAGGCGGGTATCGTGATGAACTGCCAGATCGTGGCCTGCCCCGGCCTCAACGACGGGGAGGTCCTCCAGAAGAGCATGGAGGAACTGGCCGCCCTCTATCCCCAGGTCAAGAGCGTCTCCGTGGTCCCTGTGGGCCTCACCCGGCACCGGGAGGGCCTGTACCCCCTGGAGCCCTATACGGTGGAGACCGCCTCTGCAGTGGTCAGGCAGGTGGAGGCCTTTGCCGAGGACTGCCTGGACAAGCACGGAAGCCGGATCTTCTGGTGCTCCGACGAGTTCTACATCCAGGGCGGATTGGAACTCCCCGACGACGAATACTACGAGGAGTACACCCAGCTGGACAACGGCGTGGGTATGCTCCGGCTCCTGTCTGTGGAGTGCAACGGCGCCTCCTTCGGCGCCCCGGAGGATATCTGGGTGGAGCCCTTCTCCATCGCCACCGGCGTGGCCGCCGCCCCCTATCTGCGGGAAATCATTGACAGTGCGGCGGCAAAGTGCCATACTGAGCTTACCTATGAGGTCTATCCCATCGTGAACCACTTCTTCGGTGAGACCGTCACCGTGGCAGGTCTGGTCACCGGTCAGGACCTGATCGCCCAGCTCAAGGGCAAGGATCTGGGTACCCGGGTCCTCATCGCCCAGAATATGCTCCGCCATGGGGAGACCGTCTTCCTGGATGATGTCACCCTGGAGGAGGTGGAGGCCCAGCTGGGTGTTCCCGTGATCCCTGTGCCTCAGGACGGCTTCGACCTCTTCGAAGCGGTCTTCGGCTGCTGATATTTTCAACGATTATATATAAGGAGGTAAACGATATGTCCAAACCTCTCGTCGCCATCGTGGGCCGCCCCAACGTGGGCAAGTCCATGCTGTTCAACAAGCTGGTGGGCCGCCGTCTCTCCATCGTGGAGGACACCCCCGGCGTCACCCGTGACCGCCTCTACGCCGAGTGCGAGTGGCGGGGCCGCACCTTTGATATCGTGGACACCGGCGGTATCGAACCCGGCACCACCACCGAGATCCTGTCCTTCATGCGCAAGCAGGCAGAGATCGCCATCTCCCACGCCACTGTCATCGTCTTTGTCTGTGACATCAAGACCGGCCTCACCGCCGCCGACCAGGACGTGGCCAACATGCTCCTGCGGGCTCGGAAGCCCGTCATCCTGGCCGTCAACAAGATGGACCAGGTGGGCATGACCAACCCCGACATCTACGAGTTCTACAACCTGGGTCTGGGCGACCCCATCGCCGTCTCCGCCGTCCACGGCCACGGCACCGGCGACC
>JAFXCU010000152.1 GCA_017521345.1 Ruminiclostridium sp.
GTGGCATTGGGAGAAAACGTCGTCTCTGCCGTGCCCGAAGTGACTCCCCGGACATAGGCCCAGAGGACTGGCTCACAGTAGTAGTCCCAGGTGCTCACGTCAGAGAAAGTCCCGGACACGGTGTAGAGGGCAGGCAGGGTCTCCCTAAGTGCTGTTCCGCACCAACGGCAGGTAGAGGTCTGCAGGCCCTGGCTGTTCCAGGTGGGTTCTGTATGCACCACAGCATTCTGACCCTGGTGATCCGCCCGTTCCTGATAGCCGCTGGTAAACCGGCTGCCGCAGGAACAGGAGAAAGCGGTATGGCCTCCGGTCATGCAGGTAGGCTCCACCTGAGAGGTCCGGTAGCTGTGGGTGTGGCTCTGCCGGGGCAGAGGAACAGAAAACTTCCGATAATTCTTATGCCCATCGTTGGTGGTGATATAAATGGTATCGTCCCGCACAAAGGAGCCGATGATATACCGACCGTTGGACAGGTGGTCATAGGTGTAGATCACTTCCGGCTCCCCGCCGCCCGGGGCCACAGCATAGACATGGGTAGGATCGGAGAAATACAGGGTATTTTCCCAGAGGGAGAGGCCATAGTTGGTATAGTAATAGTGGCTCTGCCCACCATCAATACTGATGGACTGGGGCTTCACCCTGCAGACCTCCGTCTCCTCTGCGGTATAAGAATCCCGCCGGACAATGATGATCTCCTTGTCTCCGCCTCGGCGGAGAAAGGATACCGATTTGTCCAAATAAGAGATCCTGCTAAAGGTATCCTCCCAGAAGACCCCCTCCTCAAAGGAGGTATCACTGCACTGGTAATAGGGCGTCCATCCTTCATGTCTGTGGTTTCGGTCAGAAATGGTGGCATCGCTAAGCATGAAATACTTATGAGAGACTAAACCATTCACATCATCGGTGGGATCACCCCAGGTCACATCCACATGATACCAACTGCCGCCGATCTTCACCAGATTCCACCGGTGGTCCATAGAATCACTGCGCACAACGACGCAGGGAATACCGCACCGCTGCAGCAGCTCTTGGTAAGCCTTGGCATAACCTACGCAGACGGCATCCCCATCGACGACAGCCCCGTAGGAATTTCGAATGATGTTATACTCTCCAGGCGACAGATCCTCTGAGTAGGAGACGTGCATGGCCAGATAATCATAGAGGGCCAACGCCTTCGTCCATTGCCCCATGCCATCGCACAGCGCCTCGTCCAGGATCCGCTGGAGTTCCGCCTCATACCTTGCGCGGGAAAACTGGGAAGCAGGCAGATACTTAGGCACCACGGAAGCCACATAACCACTGTTGGTGTAATAGGTCCAACGGACCCCGCTGACATACCAAGGGATCTCTCCAAAATCCTCCCACCGGCTGTAATGATGGTTGAACTCACTGGTGGAGATCTGATAGGCGGACAGATCGATGGCAGACTGATCCCGTTCCATTCCGTTTACCAGAGCGTTTTTGGCTCCGTCCCAATCGGCCGCCATAGCAGGGACTGTCAGGACGGTCAGCAGGATGGCTGTGGCCATCAGCCGCAGGAACCAGCGCCCCAGCGTCCATCCCTTCTTTTCCATGGAGAAAACCTCCCATCTTATGTTTATATGGAAAAACGCAGCGTTTGGAGTGGTCCAAACGCTGCGCTCTCATATTCCTGACGGATTACAGCTTGCAAACGTTTTCGGGGCTACCGGCCAGGTAGGCGTCCAGGTTCTGGAATACGATCTCAGCACGGCGGAGCATGCTCTCATCGGTAAGGAATGCCACATGGGGGGCCAGGACGGTGTTCTTGGCGTTCAGCAGGGGATAATCTGCGGGGATGGGGGGCTCCATATCGAAGACGTCAATGCCTGCAGCAGCGATCTTGCCCTCGTTGAGAGCCTCTGCCAGGGCGGCGTTGTCCACAATGGCGCCGCGGGCGGTGTTCAGGAAAATGGCGGTGGGCTTCATCTTGGAGATCAGCTCCTTGGAGATGAGGCCCTTGGTCTCAGCATTGTTGGGGGTGTGGATGGAGACGATGTCGCTGCGCTCCATGACCTCCTCCAGGGAGACGTATTCCACGCCCATGGCCTGGACCTCGGGACGAACGGTGCGGGAGTAGGCAATGACCTTGGCGCCGAAGGCCTGGAACAGCTTGGCGGTCATGGTGCCGATGGCACCGGTGCCCACGATGCCCACGGTCTTGCCGCCGATCTCACGGCCGCGGAGACCTGCGCTGGTGCCGCCGTTGCGGACCACCTGGTCACAGGTGGGCATGAAGCGCAGGCAGCCAACGGCCAGACCCAGAGCCAGCTCGGCCACGCACTGGGTAGAGTAGCCTGCGGCGTTGCAGACCATCACGTTCTTGGCCTTACAGGCGTCCAGAGCAACATGGTCGATGCCGGTGAAGGCCACGTTCAGCATCTTCAGGTTGGGGGCAGCCTCCACAACGGCTGCGGGATAGGGGTTGTTGGCGATGACAGCAATGTCGCTGTCGCCGGTGCGGGAAATCAGCTCAGCCACATCGGTGGTCTTTGCGTCATAGGAAACAAAGGTGTGGCCGGCAGCCTCCAGCTTGGAAGCATACTGGGCCAGGACTTCTGCGGGGATGCCCAGGGGCTCTAACAGGGTGATCTTCATGGGTAATTACCTCCGATCCAAAAATTAGAAGGGGACGTTCAGGCCGCCGGTGATCTTATTCATGCTGGTGCTCATGTCTTCCACAGCAGCACGGATGGCCTCGTTGACAGCAGCGATGACCATATCCTCCAGCATTTCCACATCATCGGGGTCCACTGCTTCGGGGTCGATCTTCAGGGCCTTGACGGTGTGCTTGCCGTCCACAGTGGCGGAGACCACACCGCCGCCAGCGGTAGCGGTGTACTCCTTCTCCTGAAGCTCTGCCTGGGTCTTCTCCATGTCAGCCTGCATCTTCTGTGCCTGCTTGATCATGTCCATGTTCAGGCCGGGCACACCCATGCCCATGCCGCCTTTGCCGCCCTTTCTGCTCATAGGGGGGCGTCCATAACCTTTTGCCATAATGATTCTCCTTTTTCGTATCAGTAACGTGAATTATTTAACAGTGAAATTGCCAAACTGCCGGCCCAGGGCCAATAGATCATTGAACTTGTCATCCTGAGACGGAGGGGCCTGGGGAGCAGGCGCCGCTGCAGGGGCCGCCTCGGGCTTGCCCACCTTCACATGGATGCGGCGGTCCTGGCCGGTGTAGGCCGCTGCACTCTTTTCAAAAAAGCCCATGGTAGCAGGCTTGGAAAGGATCCCCCTCGTCATCTCATCCTCCACCCAAAGGGTGAGGTCGTTGTCCCCAAAGGTGCCAGTGACAGCGTTGGGCTTGCGCAGGAAGGACTGGATCATGGGAGGCGTGTCCTTCAAGGAAGCCAGGAACCCGGACCAACTGATGCCGGAAGAACCCTGGGCCACAGGCTGGGGAGCTGGAGGCACAGGAGTCGGCGGAACGGGAGGTGCTACAGGTCGGGGCGTGGGCTGCGGTGCCGGCCTCACAGGAGGCGGAGGGGGCACAGGGTCCATGTCCCAGGGGGGCAGGTCCCGGTCCTCTGGCGGGGGCGGAGGGACATCCTCCCAGGGGGGAGGTGCATCGAAGGGATCCTCCATGACAGGAGGTTCCTCTTGGGGAGCGGTTTGCTGTACGGGTGCCTGCCGGGCCACCACCACACCCTTGGCCACCTGTTCCTCCAGACGGCTGAGCCGGGCCAGGAGACCTTCGGTGGTCTCAGACAGGCGGCGGTCACACAGCCGGATGAGACAGAGCTCCGCATCCAGCCGACGGCTGGTGCTGCGGTAGAGATCGGCCTGGGCATTCTGCAGAAGGGTCATCATCTGGACCAGCTCGGCAGCGGTGAACTGCTGGATGAGCTGACGGATGACCTTTTCCTCATAGCCGCCGGTAAGGAGGCCTTGTCCTCCCTCCGGGGCGGTCTTGCGGATAAGCAGATCCCGGATGAGAGAGGACAGCTCACTAAGGAAGGCACCCATATCCTTGCCGTCCCGGTAAAGGGTATCCAGCTCTGCCAGAGCACCCACGGTGTCCTCCCGAGCCACGCAGTCCAGGATGCGGGCGGTCTGACGGCTGCCCGCCAAGCCCAGGACATCCAGCACAGCCTCCTCGGTGAGGTCCCCCACAGTGCCGCTGCACTGGTCCAGCAGGGACAGTGCATCACGGAGGCCGCCGTCTGCCAGACGGGCCAGCAGACCTGCCGCAGGCTGGGTCAGGGGGATCCCCTCCTGCTGGGCTACCTGACCTAAGTGGTCGGCGATGGCCTTGGGCGATATCCGCTTGAAGGCAAACTGCTGGCAGCGGGACTTGATGGTGGCGGGCACCTTATGAAGCTCAGTGGTAGCCAGAATGAACATCAGGTGGGCCGGGGGCTCCTCCAGGATCTTCAGCAGGGCGTTGAAAGCTGCGGTAGACAGCATATGGACCTCGTCCACGATGTACACACGCTTGCGGACAGCTGCCGGGGTGTAGATGGCCTCATCCCGCAGGGCACGAATCTGATCCACGCCGTTGTTAGAGGCGGCGTCCAGCTCCAGCACGTCCAGAATGGCCCCGCTCTCAATGCCCAAACAGGAAGGGCAGGCGTTGCAGGGGTTGCCATCCACGGGGTGTTCGCAGTTGACCGCCCGGGCCAGGATCTTGGCGCAGGTGGTCTTGCCGGTCCCTCGGGTGCCGGTGAAGAGGTAGGCATGGGACAGTCGTCCGGCATCCACCTGGCGCTTGAGGGTATCGGTGATCTGGGCCTGACCCACCACCTGGTCAAAGGTGCGGGGCCGCCATTTACGATAGAGAGCCTGATACAACTTGCCTTCCTCCTCTGCATTTCCATCAAAAAAGAGTCTGCACAGATACTTCGGCATCCGGCATGACCGCACACCGGCCTTTGAAGAACCCCTTATCCCTGTCTCACTGGCAGCCAGCTCAAAACCGGCATACCTGCGGCACACGCAGCGTTCTGCTTAGTGCTGCTCGGTTCCCCGCCTGACACGGTTCACAGTGCTGCGTTGCGCAGGACCGACTTATCATCACCGCTTACCGGCAACTAACGGAACAAGAGGCCTCCGGGGGTCCGGGATTCATCCCTGCTGTAGCGGATTGCAGGTACAGGGCACCGCTATCTCCCCGACTAGTGCGGCCATGCCCGACACCGACATGGCATCCGGCAGACTCTGCTCTTTATCATACAACATTTCCGGAAAAGAATCAAGAATTTCCTGCCCTACTTTTCTTCTTTTTCAAAGAAAAAGCTGTCTCAAATCCGTTGTCCCCTTAAACAGCTACCCAAAGATAAAACTTGCCATCTCCATTATGAATGGAAAAAGAACAATCCGCTGGGGCTATCACTCCAAGCGGATTGCTCTTTTTATTCCTGTGAAGTCCAACTCAGTTTCTGCGGCAGCCACAGCAAGGTTGGGTTCTTTCCTATATGCAGTCATCATCCAGAAGACACCTTGTACACATAAGTCTCATTATATCCGCAGATGACAAAGTAGTAGCCGGAGAGATACTGGTCCAGCTCCGGGTCACCGGTGTCCACCAACAGAGGCTGGCCATTCAGATTCATGATCTTCTCTCTGGTGGCCAGGATTATGATGTTTTCCTTGCCGATCTGGCGCAGGACTTCGGGGGTCAGCTGCTGGTTTCCCCGGCCAAACAGAAATCCCTGACCACCGGTCACCGTGACCACCAGCTTGGCAGGCTTGTCACCAATGAGCTCCAGGATCTGTTTGCCGTAGATGTCTTTGGCCACAAGCTCATAGTTGTACACTAGGTCCACACCAATGAGGGTGTTTTCCAGCTCCAGTTCCCGCATCACAGCCCGGGTGGTGGTGCCGGCACCAATGATATAGTAGGTGTCCTTTTCCATGTCATCGGCTACGGAGGCCGCAATGGCGGCAAAAGTCTCCTCCTCGCTGGCAGAGGAACTGCACTTGCTGCACTGGGTGTGATCCGGGCTGCCGGGAATTCTCAAAGAACCGTACAGCTTTGTGTTAATGATCTCCTGACGGTACTGGTCCTCATCGATATCCAGCACCTCACCCTCAACCACCGAGGTGACCTGCTCCTGCAGGTATAATGCCGCCAGTCTGCCTGCAGTCAAAGGGCTGCGGGCATAGACGGGAGAGTGGATCTTGACCCCGGCAGGGATACCGAGGAAGACGGCAGTATCCTTTGCGGTGGCACAGATATCCCGGGCGGTTCCGTCGCCCCCGGCAAAGAGGATCAGGTCCATGCCCTCCTCCTGCAGCCAGCTGGACAGGGCCTGGGTGTCCTCGGCAGTGGTGGCAGAGGTTTTTCCGGTTTCCATAACAACGCAGGGATAGCCAAGATCCTTCACAACCGTTTCGCCCATGCTTCCAGGGCCAGTGTAAACGGTGAATTTATCTTTCCAGTCCATCAGTTCCTGCAGCGCCGTTTTGGCTCGCTGCTCGGACCGAGGAACAGCGCCTCGGGCCAGGGCCTCTTCCACCAGGCCGTCACTCCCCTTCAGTCCCACACTGCCGCCCAGCCCTGCAACAGGATTGATGATCAGTCCCAATTTTTTCATTTCCATAGCGATCTCCTTTCCCGTGTCCATGGTTTTATCATACCCATTCGGACAGCACTTGTCCAGCGTGTTTTCAGCCTCTATCAACCAAGATTGACAATCCCCGGGAAATAGGGGTACAATCAATCATATCCTTTTTGCGAGGTAACCCATATGACTTTGCTCACGACCCGCAGCGGCAAACAAGTTGACATTGAAAACCCGACACCGGAAACCATTGATATTCAGGATATTGCCCACGCTCTCTCCTTTTTATGCCGGGGCGGCGGCAGCACCAACATCTTCTTCCCTGTTGCAAGACACTGTTATTACTGCGCCATGGAGGCCCAGGCCAGAGGCTTGACCGATGATGTGATCCTGGCCTGTCTGCTCCATGATGCCTCTGAGGCCTACATGGTGGACCTGCCCAAGCCCCTCAAAGACAATCTTTTTCCCCAGTATCGTGTCTATGAAAACACTCTGCTGGATTGTATCTATCAAAAATACCTGGGCCACACCCTGACCAAAGAAGAGGCTGACCAGGTGGATGAGATCGACCACACCCTGCTGAATTATGATCTGAAATACTTACTTAACATGGATGTGCCCCTTCCGGAGATCCACATTCAACTGGAGTATAACTTCGAACCCTTTGAGATATCCAGAGAGAACTACCTGAATATGTTCGATCAATTGATGAAACGGAGAACAGAGCCGACCGAATGATGGTCGGTTCTTTTTATCTCTGGAGCAGGATCCCAGACAGATACTCGATCACCGACTCCATAGAAAGGGAGACCCATTTGTCCCGATGATACAGCAGCTCTTTCCACAGCTCCGGTGCAAAGCCCTCCACGTTCAGTCGTACGATGGCCCCCCGCCGGACGGCCTCCTCCGTGACATAGTCCGGCAGAAAGGAGATCCCGATATTATCCTCAACCAGCTGGCAGAGGACGTCGGCGCTGCCATTTTCCAGGACAGGCTGGATCTCCAGGGAGTCCTTGGCCAGCCATTCATCCAAAATACGGCGATAACTCATTCCCTTTTCCGTCAAAAGGAAGTCCTGGGTCAGCAGGTCCTCTTTCGTCAGTTTCTCTGCCTGGGACAAGGGATTTTCAGAAGAGACCACAAAGTGGACCCCGATTTTTTCCTCGTTGGCAATGACATAATTGGTGTTGTAGGTGTGGTTGTCCAGGGTGCAGACAATGTCCGCCTCGTTGTGGTCCAACTGCTCCAACAGTTCCCGGGTCCCTGCGGTGGTCAACCTGATGGAGATGTTGGGGTGGGTGCGGCGAAACTCTGCAAAGCCCCTTTTCAACAGAACGGACGACAGGGAATCCGCCATGGCCAAGCGAATGACGCTTTTGATCTCCCTTTTGGGGGCCGTACCTTGGGAGAGCTCCTGGCACATATGGCAGATCTGCTGAGCCTGGGCCAGAATATCTCGTCCCTGCTCTGTCAGGCGAACCGTATGGCCAATGCGGTCAAAGAGACGGACCTCCAACTCCTCCTCCAGCTGCTTGATTTGGACGGAAACAGTAGGCTGGGAATACCCCAGTTTTTCTGCCGCTTTGGAAAAACTGCCGGACTCCGCCACTTGAATAAATGTGGTTAAACTTCTCAGTTCCATAGTCTCACTCTCGATTATATTTTATAATATATCTAATAAAATCTATCAATTTGACAAATACTGATTATTTGCTATTATAAATCAGAATGAAAATTAGTCAAGTGAGGACTGGATTTATGACAGAAAAGAAAAATGCAAAATTTGCCAGTAAATGGGGCTTTATCCTTGCCTCCGTGGGCTCTGCCGTCGGTATGGCAAACGTTTGGGGCTTCCCCGCAAAAATGGGTGCTTACGGCGGCAGCGCTTTCCTGATCGCCTATCTGCTGTTCGTAGCTCTGTTCGGCATTGTGGGCCTTTCCGCCGAGTACGCCATCGGCCGCCGTTCTCGCACCGGTACCCTGGGCTCCTATCAGAACGCCTGGGCTACCAGAAACGATAAGCTGGGTAAGGCCGGCGGCCTTCTGGGCTGGCTGCCCCTGGCAGGTTCCATGTGCATCGCCATCGGTTATGCCATCATCGTTGCCTACGTTCTGAAAGCCTTCTTCCACTCCATTACCGGCGAGCTGATGCATGTGGATACCGAAGCCTGGTTTGGCACCTTCTCCACCACCGAATTCTCCGTGGTCCCCTTCCATGTGATCGTGGTCATCGGTACCCTTCTGACTCTGCTGCTGGGTGCACGAAGCATTGAAAAGACCAACAAGATCATGATGCCTGTGTTCTTCATCATCTTTGTGATCCTGGCTGTTCGAGTTGCTATGCTGCCCGGTGCCATGGAGGGCTACAAGTTTATGTTTACCCCCGACTGGGCCGCCCTGAAGGATCCTATGGTCTGGATTTGGGCCATGGGCCAGGCCTTCTTCTCCCTGTCCGTTACCGGCAGCGGTATGATCGTCTATGGTGCCTACCTGGGAGATGAACAGGACGTGGTCCATGTGGCTACCCGCACCGCCATCTTCGATACCATTGCCGCAATGGTGGCTGCCCTGGTCATCATTCCGGCTTGCTTCGCTTATAACCTGGACGTGGGCGCTGGACCTTCCCTGCTGTTTGTCACCCTGCCCCGTATCCTCCAGGATATCCCCATGGGCCAGCTCTTTGCCATCATCCTGTACACTGCCATGGTCTTTGCCGGCGTCAGCTCCCTGCAGAATATGTTCGAGGCTGTGGGTGAGTCCCTGCAGAACAAGTTCCCCAAGCTGAACCGCAAGATCGTTCTGGTCCTGCTCTGTGTGGTCTGCCTGGGCTTTGGCCTGAGCATGGAGCCCATCTTTAACTGGGGTCCCTGGATGGACATCGTCTCCATCTACATCATCCCCATCGGTGCTACTTTGGGTGCTGTGTCCTGGTTCTGGATCATGAAAAAGGACGACCTCATGGCCGAGATCAACAAGAGCGTGGACAAGCCCCACGGAAAGCTCTGGTATTACGCAGGCCGTTACCTGTATGTCCCCTGCGCTCTGATCCTGTGCTGTGTCGCTCTCTTCATGAAGGTTGCATTCTGATTCCATACATACAAAAGCCGATTGCCACCAGGCAATCGGCTTTTATAATATCACATATTACAGAAGATGAGCCCGCAGCTCCTCACCGGACATGGCAGAGAGATATGCGGGGGGAATGTCAAAAACGGTCTTGCAGCCCTTGGCCCCTTCCTGTCCCATGCGGTAAGCGGCACGGGTATAGGCCACAATGACGCTGGCAGTAAACTCGGGGTTGGAGTCCAGCTTCAGGCTGTACTCGATGATGTGGGTATTTTCCCCTTCCCAACCAGTCTTGCCGGAGCGAATGACAAAGCCGCCGTGGGGGATCCCGCTGTGGTCACGGTCCAGCTCTTCCTGAGAAATGAAATGCACGATGGTGTCATACTCGGCAAAGTAGTTGGGCATGGTTTTGATCTCGGTTTCGATCTTGGCCTTGTCAGCCCCCTCAGCCGCCACCACAAAACACTCACGCAGGTGCTTTTGGCGGGTGGTCAGTTCCGGGTTGCTGCCGCTACGAACGGCATCCAGAGCCTCCTCCACGGGAATGGTGTACTGCTTGGCGTCCGCCACGCCCTCGATCCGGCGGATGGCATCGGAGTGGCCCTGACTGACCCCCTTGCCCCAGAAGGTGTAGTCCTGGCCTGCAGGCAGGATGGCGGAGGCGTACAGACGGTTCAGGGAGAACATACCGGGGTCCCAGCCACAGGAGATCACAGCCACCTTGCCCCCTTCCTTTGCCCTGGCATCCACGGCACCGAAGTGCTGGGGGATCTTGGCATGGGTGTCAAAGCTGTCCACCACGTGGAAATACTTGGCATATTCCGGGGTCTGCACCGGAAGATCGGTGGCACTGCCGCCGCAGAGGATGAGAACGTCGATCTCGTCCCTGTGCTCCAGGACATGGTCGGCAGGATATACCTGTACCCCTTCAGTCAGGATGGAAACCGACTCCGGTGCCCGGCGGGTAAAGACCCCTTTCAGCTCCATGTCTTCGTTCTGCTTGATGGCGCACTCAATGCCCCGGCCTAGGTTGCCGTAGCCCATAATACCAATCCGAATGCTCATTGTATCCAGCCTCCTCGGGAGAATTCATTTGGTCATATTTTAGCATACTACTGTGCTGATTTCCACTTCTTTGGTGTCTAATTTTGAGCGAAATATAGCCGGGATATTACAACAGATTCACCCAGAGGAAGCCCTTGATTTCGCTTGAAAACATTGACTTCTCTGCCTTCCCGTGGTATAGTTTGGAATGTTATAAGGGGTAGTTTGCGCCTGCGCTGCCTACACCCTTTTCCACTGCAATGGTATACAATTAGTTTGACTATTTTGATATGTAAGGAGTTCCCACATGATCACTGTTTCCAACCTGAGCCTCCAGTACAGCGGCCAGCCCCTGTTCTCTAACGTGGACCTGCAGTTCACCAAGGGCAACTGCTACGGCATCATCG
The DNA here is from genome assembly GCA_017521345.1 of Ruminiclostridium sp. The sequence goes on from JAFXCU010000152.1 coordinate 11,045, forward strand.
GCGCAAACGGCGCCGGTAAGTCCACCTTCCTGAAGATCCTCTCCGGCGACCTGGATTCCACCAGCGGTGAAGTTTCCATCCTGCCCAAAACCCGTATGTCCGTCCTGAAGCAGGACCAGAACGCCTACGACGCCTACAACGTCATGGACACCGTCATCATGGGCAACCTGCGCCTGTATGAGATCGGCAAGCAGAAGGAAGAACTGTACGCCA
>JAFXCU010000020.1 GCA_017521345.1 Ruminiclostridium sp.
GATGGCCAGGCTGTCCACGCCGGTGGCACGGACGAACTCCTCCACCTGGTTGGGGTCGGTGTAGGAGGACTCCTCAGCGGAAACGTTCACGTCGTCCTCAATGCCGGCCAGGCGGCCCAGCTCACCCTCGACCACGACGCCGCGGGCATGAGCGTAGTCCACGACCTTCTTGGTCAGGGCGATGTTCTCCTCGAAGGAGTGCTTGGAACCGTCGATCATGACGGAGGTAAAGCCGCCGTCAATGCAGGCCTTGCAGATCTCAAAGTCCTCGCCGTGGTCCAGGTGCAGGGCGATGGGCAGGTCGGTGTCGGCAACCGCGGCCTCCACCAGCTTCATCAGGTACTCGTGCTTGGCATACTTGCGGGCACCGGCAGAGACCTGGAGGATGACGGGGGAGTTTGCCTCACGGGCTGCCTCGGTGATGCCCTGGACGATCTCCATATTGTTGACGTTGAAAGCGCCGATGGCGTAGCCGCCCTCGTAGGCCTTCTTGAACATTTCAGTGGTAGTAACTAACGGCATGATGACCGCTCCTTTCAAAAAATCCAGATAAATCATTTTACCAACAATCATTCATAATTGCAAGTGGAGGCAAGGTATGTTATCATATTTATAACTGAACAAATTTCAACCCACTACGAGATCACATAAACATCAGGAGGTATCCCCTATGGAAAATCTGAAGGGCGCATGCATCATCGGCCAGTCCGGCGGCCCCACCTGCGTCATCAACGCCAGCGCACAGGGCGTCATCCAGACCGCTCTGGCCAACGAGAACATCACCCGTGTCCTGGGCGCCGCCCACGGCATCAAGGGCGTGCTGGCTGACCAGCTCTACGACATGGGCCAGGAAGATCCCGCTGAGCTGGACCTGCTCCAGTTCACCCCCTCCTCCGCTCTGGGCTCCTGCCGCTACAAGCTGGCTGACCCCGACGTGGACGACACCGACTACCAGCGCATCCTGGAAATTTTCAAGAAGTACGACGTCCGCTACTTCTTCTACAACGGCGGCAACGACTCCATGGACACCTGCAACAAGATCAGCAAGTATATGCAGCGTGTTGGCTACCCCTGCAACATCATGGGCGTGCCCAAGACCATCGACAACGACCTGAGCGGCACCGACCACTGCCCCGGCTTCGCCAGCGCAGCCAAGTACATCGCCACCTCCTGCATGGAGCTGTACCAGGATGCCCGTGTCTATGACACCGGCACCGTGGTCATCGTGGAGATCATGGGCCGTCACGCAGGCTGGCTGGCCGGCGCTGCAGGCCTGGCCTCCTGGGCTGGTTCCGGTCCCGACCTGGTGTACCTGCCTGAGGTGGACTTCGACATGGACAAGTTCCTGGCTGACGTCAAGCGCATCTACGAGGAGAAGGGCAACTGCCTAGTGGCCGTCTCCGAGGGCATCCACTACGCAGACGGCACCTTCGTCTCCGAGGCCAAGACCTCTGCCACCGACGGCTTCGGCCATGCCCAGCTGGGCGGCCTGGCTGCCATGCTGGCCGACGTGGTCAAGTCCAAGATGGGCGTGAAGGTCCGCGGCATCGAGCTGTCCCTGCTCCAGCGCTGCGGCTCCCACCTGGCTTCCAAGACCGACGTAGAGGAGGCTTACCTGGTGGGCAAGACCGCCGTGGAAGCTGCCGTTGCCGGCATGACCGACCACATGGTGGGCCTGGACTGCACCCGTGACGAGAACGGCTATCAGTTCAAGGCCAAGCTGGTCCCCCTGAGCGAAGCTGCCAACACCGAGCGCAAGGTCCCCCGTGAGTGGATCAACGCCGAGGGCAACAACGTGGAGCAGGGCTTCATCGACTACGCTCTGCCCCTGGTCCAGGGCGAGACCATCCGTCCTCTGGAGAACGGCCTGCCCCGCTTTGTGAAGCTGAAGAAGGTCCTGACCACCAGCATGGACTGATGCTTCCGCATCAGTCCAGTGAAATTGGGCCCTTGGCCCAGTGATATACGCCTTCGGCGTGTGATATTTGGCCTGCGGCCAAGTGAAATTGCCCTTTCAGGGCAGGTGTTGTGTCCCAAAGGGACCATTTGAATAATTTGGGCGTGCTGCAAAAGAGTTTGCGGCACGCCCTTTTCATATACTAAGGGAAATCTTGTTCCAAGGAGGTTTCTATGGCCAATCATCTGCAGGGGCAGACCAGCCCCTATCTCCGCCAGCACGCCCACAACCCCGTGGACTGGTACCCCTGGTGTCAAGAGGCCTTCGAGAAGGCCCAAAGAGAGGACAAACCCATCTTTCTCAGCATCGGTTACAGCACCTGCCACTGGTGCCATGTGATGGAGCGGGAGAGCTTTGAGGACCGGGAGGTGGCCGAGCTTCTCAACCGGGACTTCATCTCCATCAAGGTGGACCGGGAGGAGCGGCCGGACATCGACAGCCTCTACATGGCGGTCTGTCAGGCCTTCACCGGAAGCGGCGGCTGGCCCACCACCCTCTTCCTCACCCCCGACCAGCGACCCTTCTTCGCCGGGACCTACTTCCCCAAGGAAAGCCAGCGGGGCCTGCCGGGGATGCTCCAGCTCCTGGCCGCCATCCGCCGGGCCTGGGACCACGACCGGGACAAGCTCCTGGCCCAGAGCCGGGAGGTGCTGGACTTCCTCCAGACCGAGAACCCCCAGGCCGACACACCCTCCCACGGGGACATCCGCCGTAAAGCCCTGGACCAGTGGCGGGCCGCCTTCGACCCGGTGTGGGGCGGCTTCGGCTCGGCCCCCAAGTTCCCCATGGGCCACAGCCTTCTGGCTCTGCTGACCATCGGAGAGAAGACCGGCAGCAAGCCGGCCACCGCCATGGCCCTGAAGACCCTGGAACAGCTCTATCGGGGCGGCATCTTCGACCACATCGGGGGCGGGTTCTCCCGGTACTCCACCGACCGCCAGTTCCTCATCCCTCACTTTGAAAAGATGCTCTACGACAACGCTCTGCTGATCCTGGCCTACTGCAAGGCCTGGTCGGTGACCCGCCGGGAGCTCTTCCGGGAGGTGGCCCGCCGGACGGCAGACTACGCCATCCGGGAGCTCACCCTGTCTTCCGGGGCCTTCGTCAGCGCCCAGGACGCCGACAGCGCCGGTCAGGAGGGGAGCTTTTACGCCATCCGCCCGGAGGAGGTCCTGTCCGTCCTGGGCCGGGAGAAGGGCACCCGGTTCAACCAGCGGTATCACATCACCGACCAGGGGAACTTCATGGGCGGCAGCATCCCCAACCTACTTCAGGGTGAAGACATCCAGGGGGACTGCGGCGACTGTCTGGAACCCCTCCGGAACTGGCGGCGGGCCCGGGCGCCCCTCCACCGGGATGACAAGGTCATCACCGGTTGGAACGGCCTGATGATGGGGGCTCTGGCCTGGCTGTACCGGGTCACCGGGGAGGAGCGGTATCTCACCGCCGCCCAGAACGCCTGGAAATACCTTCGCACGGTCCACTGGAAGGACGGCCTGATGGCCTCCAGCCTGGAGGGCCGTACCGGCCCCAAGGCCTTTCTGGAGGACTACTCCTTCCTGTCCCTGGGTCTGCTGGCCCTGTACGAGGTCACCGGGGACCAGCCCCTTCTGGACCGGGTGGAAGACCTGTGCCGCCGGGTGCTGGCGGACTTCCCGGACAAGAGCCGGGGCGGGTTCTTCCTCACCAGTCAGGACGGGGAGCCCCTCATCTTGCGGCCCAAGGAAGCGGCAGACGGAGCCCTCCCCAGCGGCAACACGGTGATGGCCTGGGTGCTGGTCCGGCTGGCCCACCTCACCGCCAAGGAGGAATGGAGTACCGCGGCAGAGACCCAGCTGGCCTTCCTGGCCGAGCAGGCCGCCCGCTACCCCACCGCCTACCCGGTGTATCTTCTGGCAGCTCTGGAATGGGAGCAGCCCCCGGAGGAGGTCACCGTGGCCGCCCCCACCCGGGAGGACCTGCCCAAACAGCCCTGGCCCTTTCCCCTGGACGCCCTGGTGCGCCTGCTGGACCAGCCTACCCAGGACCACCCTCTGGTGAACGGACAGACCACCTACTATGTCTGCCGGGACCACGCCTGTCAGCCGCCAAGGAATTTGTATTCGTAAGAAAAAGACCGCCCGATGGGCGGTCTTTTTCCTTAACCTCTGGGAATAAGAAGCATCTGGCCGGGCCAGATCTCTCCCGAGGTCAGGCCGGTGGCCTCCATGATCTCTCCCTCGGTGGAAAGGCATGCCTTGGCCACGTCCCACAGGGTCTCCCCCTGCCGAACGGTCCGGATGGTCACCGAGGGCTGTTCCTCCGACGTTTCCCGCTTCTCCCCCAGGGTCACCCGGGAAATGACCTGGGCCCTCTCCTTCTCCAGAGCAGTCCAGCGGAAGACCAGAGGGACATTCACCTCCACCCCGTCGACTCCCTGGGAGGCTGCAGGCTCCCGAAGGAGATCCACACGGAAGGCAGGGTCCTTCTCCCCCAGGCCGGGGAGCCGATGGACCACCTGGGTCCGGCCCTCCAGGCTGGCAGGGCCGTCCTCTCCTCGGTACAGGACCACCGCCTGGACCTCCTGGGTGAGGACCCAGTCCGTCCCCTCCCGGCGCTGACCGGCGCGGCCCAGCCGGACCTGGGTATCCAGGATCTCCCCCACTGCCTGACCGGTCTCCAGGACATGGCGGAGGGGGACCTGGTCCTCACTGCTCCCCGCCATGGTCCAGACCGCCAGGTCATCGGTTTCCGTCCGGACCTCATAGGCCGTACTGTACAGGTCGGCCAGGATGGGGACCTGCACCTCCTTCCGAAGAAGGGCCTGGGCCTGGATGGTCAGCTCCGCCTGGACGGACTGGCGGTCCTCCGGGTCCAGGGTGCATTTCACATCGCTGAAATAGAGGGCCATCTCGCAGAGGGCATCCTCGCTGTCCTCCCCGGCGTCCATGATCTGAGAGTAGGGCAGGTGGAAGTCCGCCGGGAACAGAGTCCCCTCCTCCCCCCGCAGGAGGAGCTTCAGCTGGGCCTCCCCCTTAAAGACCAGCTTGGTGCCGATGACACGGGCCTCGGTGCAGGCGCACATGGCCCGGACCGACAGGATTGCCTCACAGGCCGGACGGCCCGCCGGCAGGGTCAGGGCGTCCTGGAAGGAAAAGCTCTTCTCCTGGACGGCCGCCGTGATGAGGCTCCGGTACTCTCCGGGCTTCTGCCGGAGGGCGTAGGTCTCCCCCTTCTCCCCGTAGCAGGCCAGGGAGAGGGTGTCCGGTTGGTAGGCCTCCACCTCTATCTGCCAGCTGGCCCGAACCAGGACCTTCCGGGGGTTGAGCAGGTGGACATCCACCGATAAAAGCCGGGGTTCCCCCCGGAGGAGACACCGCCGGGTCACCTGGGGCAGGTCGGGGGAGACAGCAAAAGGCAGAGCGGTCTCCATGGACTGGACCGGCCCCTCCCCTTCCGGCTGGTAGAGGATGGAGACCCGGATCAGGCCGGAGAACTCCCCCCTGCCCTCCTGGGGCTCCTTCCGCTGGAGGAGCATCCGCCCCTGGCTGTCCAGCACCTGCCAGATATCCGGGCAGGCGTCCGGGACGATACATTCTGCCGTCTCCTCCTGTTCCAGGGTGGTGCGGCAGACGGCTTGCCAGCACCGGACATTCTCTCGCCGGAGTTCCAGTTCCATAGTCGTGACCATTCCTTTCCGTAAGTACTTGTATCACAGACTATGCGGGCACGGCCCAGCGTATGCTCATTTCTCCTTCATATGGAAGAGCTTCTTCAGCACCCCGGCCAGGGCCTTGGGGGCGTTCACCACCACCATTTTCATGCCGATACCTCCTCTCAAGACATAAAAACGTCTGCCTCAGTCTATGCAGAGGCAGACGTTTTTGCTTATCCTTTGGGGTTTTCCCAGGGTTTGTTCTCCTTGGCCAGCTCGTAGAGCCGGACGTAGCTCCGGTGGCGGCTGGGCTGGATGTCCCCGGCCTTCAGGGCGGCCAGAACAGCACAGCCCTTCTCCTTCACGTGGGCACAGCCGATAAAGCGGCACTGGTCCAGGTAAGGCTTGAACTCCCGGAAGGTGTGCTGGAGGACTTCCTTCTCCCGGATCTCCCCCTTGTCGGTGTCAAAAGCGGAGAAGCCAGGGGTGTCGGCGATGAGACCGCCGGACACGGAAAAAAGTTCCACATGGCGGGTGGTGTGGCGGCCGCGGCCCAGCTTCTCGCTGATCTCACCGGTGGCGATGCCGAAGTCGGGCTCCAGGGCGTTGAGGATGCTGGACTTGCCCACGCCGGAGTTTCCGGTGCAGGCCGAGACCTTCCCGGCCAGCAGGCCACGCAGTTCCTCGATGCCCAGGCCGGTCTCGGCGCTCACCTTGATGGTGTGGAAGCCGGCAGCGGTGTAGATGTCAAAAAGTTCCTCCGCCTGGACCAGGTCCCACTTGTTGATGTAGATGATGGGCTCGCAGTTCTTGCTCTCGGCCAGGGCGGTGATCC
>JAFXCU010000153.1 GCA_017521345.1 Ruminiclostridium sp.
ACGGATATGATCGTTGGTTTTCCAGGGGAAACGGAAGAAGAATTTGAACAGACCCTGGCCTTTATCCGAAAGTGTGCCTTCTCCCAGATGCACATCTTCCCCTACTCCCGCCGCCAGGGTACCCCAGCGGCTTCCATGGCCGGACAGCTCACCACCGCAGAAAAGTCCGAGCGGGCCCATCGGGGGGCGGAAGTGGCTGAGGCCATGCAGAGGAGCTGGCTCACCGGCTGGGTGGGTCAGACCGTCCCCGTCCTCTTTGAGGAGGAGAAGGGGGGCTTCTGGCGGGGCTATACCCCCCAGTACATGGAGGTGAAGGTCCAGAGCGGCCGGGACCTCCACAATCAGATACACAACGTAGCCGTTACCGCTGCAGGAGAAAACCAGGTCTTTGGCCGATTACTTGAGGAGGAACCCACATGAGCAGAGCAGACGAACTGTTTATCCAGAACTGTAAAGAGATCTTAGCCCACGGCGTGTGGGACACCGACCAGAACGTCCGCCCCAAGTGGGAGGACGGCGCCCCCGCCCACACCGTGAAGTCCTTCGGTATCGTCAACCGCTATGACCTGCGGGAGGAGTTCCCCATCCAGACCATCCGCCGGATGTACCTCAAGAGCTCCGTGGACGAGCTCCTGTGGATCTGGCAGAAGAAGTCCAACAACATCAAGGACCTGAAGTCCGGCATCTGGGACGCCTGGGCCGACGAGACCGGCTCCATCGGCAAGGCCTACGGCTACCAGCTGGCCGTCAAGTACAAGTACCCCGAGGGGGAGATGGACCAGGTGGACCGGATCCTCTACGACCTGAAGCACAACCCCGCCTCCCGCCGGATCATGACCAACCTGTATAACCACCACGACCTGAGCGAGATGGGCCTGTATCCCTGCGCCTACTCCATGACCTTCAACGTCAGCGGCAGGACCCTCAATGCCATCCTGAACCAGCGGTCCCAGGATATGCTCACCGCCAACGGCTGGAACGTGATGCAGTACGCCGTGCTGGTCCACATGATGGCCCAGGTCAGCGGCCTGGAAGCCGGTGAGCTGGTCCATGTCATTGCCGACGCCCATATCTACGACCGCCATGTGCCCATCGTGGAGGAGATCATCAGCCGCAAGCCCTTCGAGGCCCCCAAGCTGTGGCTGGACCCCGCCGTCACCGATTTCTACGGCTTCACCACCGACAGCCTGAAGCTGGAGGGCTACCAGTGCCACGAGCTGGATGTTAAAATTCCTGTGGCGGTTTGAGGAGGATTTTTCATGAATGTTATTGTTGCTGTGGATGCCAACTGGGCCATCGGCCTGGAGGGTGATCAGCTGTGCTATATCCCTGCGGACCTGAAGCGGTTCCAGAAGCTCACCACCGGCCATCCGGTCCTTCTGGGACGAAAGACCCTGGCCACCTTCCCCGGAGGCCGTCCCCTGAAGAACCGCCGGAACCTGATCCTGTCCACAAATCCGGACTTTGCCCCGGAGGGGGCCGAGGTCTTCCGATCCCTGGAAGAGGCCCTGGCCGCCTGCCCGGAGGACACCTTTGTCATCGGCGGGGAGTCGGTGTACACTGCCGCTCTGGACCAGTGTGACACGGCCTATGTGACCAAGATCGCCAAGGCCTTTGAAGCCGACCGCTACTTCCCCAACCTGGACAACGACCCCAGTTGGGAGATCGTAGAGGAGGAAGGCCCCTTCCAGCATGAGGACCTGACCTTCACCTATGTGACCTACAAGAGAAAGTAAAAGAGAAAAGAAAGGCTCCCTCACCGAGGGAGCTGGCAGTGCGAAGCACTGACTGAGGGAGTTTTCCTGCCAGGATGTGACTCCCTCCGTCTCGCCTGCGGCGAGCCACCTCCCTCTAAGAGGGAGGCTTTGAAGTGTTGTAAAACCACGCTTTTTTTCACACGATAAAAAGGGCTCCCTCATCAGAGGGAGCCCTTTTCAGCCTCGCAGAGTTTGCTGCCCGCAGGCAGCAAAGGAATTGAAATCATTTTTTCCGATGACATGTGCATCGGAAAAAATTCTTCTCAGCCTGCTGGTGTGCCCAGAGGGCGCGCGCAGCAGGCTGCTGATCCCACACAAAAAGGAGCCCGGTGAAACCTGGGCTCCTTTTTGGCTTATAAGTAATAGTCGAAACCGTAGCAGCTCTTCTCGAAACCGTAGATCTCGTAGAAGCGGTGTGCCTGGGTGCGGGGCATACCGGAGTCCAGGACCAGGGCCTTGCAGCCGCGCTCCTTGGCCAGCTCCTTGGCGTGGTCCATCAGCTTCACGCCGTTGCCCTTGCCGCGCTCGTCCTCATTGGTGATGATGGAGGAGACGTAGCAGGTCATGCCGGACAGCCAGAAGGTGTTAAAGTAGGCACCGTGGCAGAAGCCGTGGTACTCGTCGCCGTCCATCAGGAAGAAGGCGAAGGAGTTCTCATCGGCCAGCACGTCGGCATAGACCTTGCGGATGACTTCCTTGTCGTAGGTGTTGTAGGTCCACAGCTTCTCGATGTAGTCAAAAGCCACGTCAAAATCAGCCATGGTTGCAGTCTTGAATTCCATAAGAAAACCTCCCAGTTTTTATTTTACTTCTTACCTGTATTGTAGGTCTGCCCCTCCGGGATTGCAATTCCCAATAATATGGGAAAGAGTAGCACGATATGGATATAG
>JAFXCU010000154.1 GCA_017521345.1 Ruminiclostridium sp.
GGGCAGATGTTCTTTTCCACCAGTTCCATGATCTTTATGCCGGCGTGCTTGGCAAGACGCAGGCGGGCGGAGTAGACGGCAGGGATGGTGCCGTTGCCGGGCAGGGCCATGCCGATGGCCTCGGTGAGGCAGTTCATGGAGTTGGCGGTGTACATGCCGGAGCAGGAGCCGCAGGTGGGGCAGGCGTTGTTCTCATACTCTTCCACACCGGCCTCGTCCAGCTTGCCAGCGTAGTAAGCGCCCACAGCCTCGAACATATGGGAGAGGCAGGTGCGGCGGCCGTCATTCATGGTGCCGGCCAGCATGGGGCCGCCGGAGACGAAGATGGTGGGGACGTTGACACGGGCGGCGGCCATCAGCAGACCGGGCACGTTCTTGTCGCAGTTGGGGATCATCACCAGGCCGTCAAACTGGTGGGCCTGGGCCATGGCCTCGGTGGAGTCGGCGATGATGTCGCGGGTCACCAGGGAGTACTTCATGCCGGAGTGGCCCATGGCGATGCCGTCGCAGACGGCGATGGCGGGGAACTCCACGGGGGTGCCGCCGGCGGCACGGATGCCGGCCTTGACGGCCTCGGCGATCTTGTCCAGGTTCATGTGGCCGGGGACGATTTCATTGTAAGAGCAGACCACGCCGATCAGGGGCTTTTCCAGCTCTTCCTTGGTGTAACCCAGAGCGTAGAGCAGGGAGCGGTTGGGGGCGGCGGGCATGCCCTTCTTCAAAATATCGGAACGCATAGCGGTGTCCTCCTAAAAAATTTCTATCAGCAAGTTGTATGACTACACTTGAAATGTCTGACTACATATTATATGATAGGGGTAACAATGTCAAGAGGATTCTGCCCGCCCAGGCAGATTCCGGGAGGAAATCATGTCCAAGAAAAGCCTGGCTCAGCAGACGGCTGAGCGTCTGTATACCATGATCGCCGTGGAGCACCAGATCGCCCCCGGGGAGAAGCTCCCCAACGAGGTGGATCTGGCCCGGGAGCTGGGGGTCAGCCGCACCACCTTGCGGGAGGCCCTTCACAGTCTGGTCTCCCAGGGACTGCTGGAGGTCCGCCGGGGCCGGGGCACCTTTGTGGCCCAGGAGGCCGACCACATCAACGATTACGGCTTCTCCCATCTGGACCAGGTCAGGGGCCAGCTGAAGGACCTCTTTGAACTCCGCCGGATCTTCGAACCCTCCGCCGCTCGGCTGGCCTGCCTGCGGGCCACCCCGGAGGAGATGTCCGACATCCTGGCCAAGGGGGATGCCGTGGACCGGTGCATTCGCCTGGGGCTGGACCGTACCCAGGCCGACCGGGACTTCCACGCCGCCATCGTCCGGGCTACCCACAACGAGTACATGATGCGGCTGCTGCCCATGATCAACCAGGCGGTGGCCGCCGCCGTGGAGAACGGGGAGCAGAAGGAGCAGCTGGCCGAGGACACCCGCCGGGACCACGCCCTCATCATGGATTTCTTCCGAAAGGGAGACGCCATGGGGGCGGAACACGCCATGGCCATCCACATGCACCACTCCATTGATGTCATGGGGCTGGATGATTGACCCTTGACAGAATCGTTTTGGTGTGGAATACTAAACATTGTACCCTGCTATCCTTGAAAGGAGTAATCCCATGAAACGTTTAACCACCATCCTTCTGGCCCTTCTGATGCTCTTCTGCCTTGCCTCCTGCAGCGGCGAGGGCTCTTCCAGCCCCACTTCCGGCCTCACAGGCTCCTGGGAGGGCACCCTGGACTTTTCTGCAGAAGAAGGTGCAGAAGAAGATTCCGAGGATTCCACCACCCTCTCCTGGGTCTTCCGATTCACCTTTGCCGAAGATGGCACCGGATCCTCTGAGGTCCTCTATTCCAGTGACGGCGAAGCTACCCCGATTCCCTTCACCTACACCGTGGAAGGTGACCAGCTCACCCTTTTCTACGAGGGCGGACAGCCCACGGTTTACACCTTCTCTCAGAAGGGCGATACCCTTACTCTGGAAGAACAGGTCACCATCAACCTGTCCAGAATCTCCTGATTCCGCTCTCTCACCAACCAACCGCCCCACCTGTGTTTCGTGGGGCGGTTCTCTCTTCATTCGAAAGGAGGCCTTTTATGAAACACGTGACCGCATTTCTTGTGACCCTTCTTCTGGCCCTTTCCTGCACCGCCTGCGGTGCAGGATCCACCCTGGTCGGCTCCTGGGAAGGCCCTCTGGAGCTGTCCGTCCTGGGGGTGGGCGTGGAGGAGCCCGGAACCGCCACCGAGACCATCCGCTTCACCTTCTCGGAAGACGGCACCGGGTCTATGGAGCTCACCTCCGATTTTCCCCTGGCGGAACTGCCCTACGAAGCCTTCCAGTACACCGCCGAGGCAGACCAGCTGACCTTCACCTTTGCCAGCGGCCAGACTATGGCCTTCGCCTATTCCCTGAAAGGCAACACCCTGAACCTGGAGGGCCGGGCGGATCTGACTCTCACACGAACCGAATAAAACATCAACCCCCCGGCGTTCCTGGAACACCGGGGGGCTGCTTTAGATAAAAATATTGATGATACCAATGACTGCGCCGATCAGTGCGCCCAGGTTCACGATGGCCTGGAGCTCGTTCTTCATGACGGCCATCACCAGATCCTCCAGTTCCCGGGCGTCCATGGCGTTGATCTTGTCCTCCACCACGCCCTGCACGTCCAGGGTGTCCAGGACGGACCGGAGGTTGTTCTCCAGCACATGGCCCACCACGGTCTCCAGCAGACCCCGCAGGGCGGCCTCGGGAATGCCCAGGTCGTCCAGGTTCTCCCGGATGGGCTTGTCCAGCATGGTCTCCAGCTCCTCCTTCACCAGAGGGGCCACCAGCTCAGGGCCCTTCTCCTCCAGGTAGTTAGACACCCCGTCGCTGAGCTTGAGGATGATGTTGTCCAGCATACCGGCCCCCAGGAACATGGCGATCATGGGGCTGCTGAAGAGGTCCCCGAAGGAGGACTGGGCCACGTCATTCACCACAGCGTTCATGTCCACCTTCTTCAGGCCGTCCAGGATCTTCCCGCCGATGACCTGGCTGATCTCTTCGGTCACCTCCCCGTCGCCGGGGACCAGATCAGACAGAGGGGCAGACTGCTCGGTGATGGCGTCCTGGATGCTGTCGGCCAGCTTTTCTTTGAGCCCGGCCTGGCTGAGCCGGGCGGCCATGTCCTCCTGGGTCAGGAGGGTACCGCTGACCGCCTTGCCCACAGCGGCAGCGATGCGGGGCTTGTTCTTGGGGATGACACCGGGGGTGAAGGGCACCCGCCAGGAGCCGATGCGCAGCTCCTTCCGGGGCCGGAAGAGCATCTTGATGGCAATGTAGTTGGTGCAGTAGCCGATAAGGGCGCACAGGGCGATGGGTAAGATGATGTGAAGCAGGTCCATGGGGTTTCCTCGATTCCAGTCGAACTATGTATTGTGTTTATTGTACACCTTTTAGACGAAGTTGCAAGCCCCTTTCCTGCTTCAACGGGATTCCATACCTGCAACGTATTCGGGCCGATGTGGTCATCGGCCCCTACATGGGCGAAATGCCTGCCGCTATTTTGTAGGGGCGATTCACGAATCGCCCGGGCAACGTGAGTCAAACCCTTTGGGTGTCGGGCGCTTCGTGAAGCGCCCCTACGACTATATTCCCGACACAGAAAAAACCGGACTCTCCCACAGGAGAGTCCGGTTTTCAAGTCTCACAGAGTTCCGCTGTCCGCAGACAAACGGATCCGCAAAGTCCTATTTTAGTTGGATGCGGTATCAGGATCAGCGTCGTCGCCCCACAGCATGTTCTTACGCAGCTCGGCGCCGACGGTCTCCATCTGATGCTTGGCCAGGATGGAACGCTTGGAGTTGAAGAAGGTACGGCCGTTCTTGTTCTCTGCGATCCACTTGCCGGCGAAGGTGCCGTCCTGGATGTCGTTCAGAACTGCCTTCATGTTGGCCTTGGTCTGCTCGTAGGGCAGGATGCGGGTGCCGGAGACGTACTCGCCGTACTCAGCGGTGTCGGAGATGGAGTAGTTCATCATGGCAACGCCGCCCTTGTTGATCAGGTCGATGATCAGCTTCATCTCGTGGATGCACTCGAAGTA
>JAFXCU010000021.1 GCA_017521345.1 Ruminiclostridium sp.
CGTTCTACGACCGCATGGGCACCAACGAGGAATACACCACCATTCTGGATATGAAGGTCCCGGTCATCACCATTCCCGTCAAGCCCGGTCGTAACCTGGCTGTCATCGTGGAGGTGGCTGCTATGAACAACCGTCAGAAGCGTATGGGCTTCAACGCAGCCAAGGAGTTTGCCCGTCAGCTGGACGAGCATTTTGAAGAGATGATGCGTCAGTCCCAGATGGAGACTGCCGAGGACTATGACGAATACGACGACCTGAGCTACGAAGAGGATTGATCCCTCTCATCCCACAGAAAGGAAGGCTATGAACGTGAAGCTGAAAAAACTCCTTGCCCTGACCCTGTCTCTGGTCATGGCCTGTTCCCTGTGTCTCACTGCCTGCAGCGGCCAGGAGGAGACCCCTGCGGCCACCGAGAGTGCCGTGAATGTGAATTACGGCATCTCCAACCCCTGGGACTCTCTGATGCCCTACTACAGCGTGTCCGGCAGCAACTACTCCCGGATCATCTACGACAAGATCTACGACCGTCTGGCCTATGTCCAGGCCGACGGCACCTGCCTGCCCCGTGGCGCAGACAGCTGGGAGAGCGCCGACAACGGCTATGCCATCCTCTTCCGCCTGAACCAGAAGGCTGCCTTCCACGACGGCACCCCCGTCACCGCCCAGCACTGGGCAGACACCCTGGCCCTGGTCACCGACCCTGCCTGCGAGGTCTTTGGCCGGACCTTCCTGGCCGGTCTGGCCGGCACCGATGACACCGGCGCCGCTGTGGCAGGGGAGAAGCTGGGGGTAGACGTGGTGGACGAGTACACCCTGAAGCTCACCTTCAAGGCCCCTGTGATCCCCGAGGAGTTCCTGGTGGACTACAACCGGGAGATCTACGTCCTGCCCACCCATCTGCTGGCAGAGATCCCTGCCGCTGAGCTGATGACCAACGACTTCTGGCTGTCTCCTGTGGGCTCCGGTCCCTGTAAGTTCGTCTCTGAACTGTCCGGCAGCAGCCTGGTCCTGGAAGCCAACGAGAATTACCAGCTGGGAGCCCCCGGCTTCGACACCCTGACCATCACTGTCATGGACAAGGCAAACCTTCTCACCGCCCTCATTGCCGGTGACCTGGACTACTACGCCTTCGGCGGCAGCGTCTCCGAGGAGAACCGTCCCATTGCAGAAGAGGCCGGCTTTACCGTCCTGGAGGGCACCGTCCCTGCCACCTTCTACGAGCTGATGCTCAACAACGAGAGCATTTCCGATGTCAAGATCCGTCAGGCCATCAACCTGGCCCTGGATAAGGAACTTCTGTGCCTCCAGAGCGCGGGTTCCATGGGCTTTGTGACCAACACCTCCATCCTGCCTGGCACCCCCTATTCCGGTCCCGATCCCGAGAGTTCCTACGATCCCCAGGGAGCTATGGACCTGCTGGCCGAGAGCAATTACGCAGGGGAGACCCTGACCCTGGCCTGCACCAGTGCCCGGGCCAGCCTGGCCGCCCTGGTCCAGCAGAACCTGGTGGAGGTGGGCCTCAACGTGGAGATCGAGACCGTGGACTCTTCCACCATGTTCGCCGGTATGTATGACGGCACCTACGACATGGCTGTGGCCAGCCACACCCCCACCAACCTGCCCCTGTGGTTCACCGCCAGCCGCTTCACCGAGGACAACAACCTCTTCCGGGTGGCTGACCTGAGCTACTACACCCAGATCCTGGACATGATCCAGCAGGAGACCGTGGAGGAGGCCCGCATCGCCCTGGTGGACGAGTTTGAGGCCTATCTGGCCCAGGAGGTTCCCTTCGTACCCCTGTGGTTCTACTACTCCCTCCATGTCCAGTCCAATACCGTGACCGGCATTGATTACCCCTCTTCTTCCTATTGCAACGAAAACGTTTGGCAATGGACTAAGGAAGGATAACTGCCTCGCAGAGTTCCGGAGGTTTCCTCCGGAACAGAATAGAATTGTCTTTTCCCCGGACATGTGCCGGGGAAAAGACACTGCTCAGCTTGCAAACGTGCGGGCCTTTGGCCCGTGCGCTGCAGCAAGCTGCGGACACACTTCCTGGAGCCCAGCGAAGCGGGTCCAGGAAGTCTAAATTTACCTCTGTAGGGCTTGGAACAGCAAGCCCGTGCCGAAAGGCCGGAAGTGTAGGAGGAAACCTGTTTTGAAACACTATATCGTTAAGCGGATCCTGGGTGCCATCCCCGTTTTCTTCGGGATCACCCTGATCGTCTTTTTCATGATGAACATGGCCCCTGCCACCATTGCGGATGCGGCAGGGGAGGGAGAAGCCTCCAGCGCCGCCATGCGGGCCGCTCTGGAGGCCAACCTGGGCCTGGACCAGCCCATCCTGGTGCGGTACTTCCTTTGGCTGAAGGAGGTCGTCA
Organism: Ruminiclostridium sp.; assembly: GCA_017521345.1. Next base: position 2,379 of record JAFXCU010000021.1, read on the forward strand.
CCGGTGATCTGGGTCTGTCCTACCGCACCGGCCAGCCGGTCCTGCGGATGATCGGCCAGCGGGTGGCTCCCTCCCTGATCCTCACCGGCACTGGCGTGGCGTGGGCTATTTTGCTGGGCATTCCTCTGGGTGTTCTGGCTGCCTGGAAGCCCAAGTCCGGCTGGAATAAGCTGGCCTCGGGTCTGACCCTGTTCAGCTTCAGTACCCCCAGCTTTTTCCTGTGCCTCATTTTTATTTTTGTCTTTTCCGTAAAGCTCAGCTGGTTCCCGGCAGCCAATATGTACTCCTCGGGAGCTGGGGGAGACCTGGCCGACCTGCTCAGCCACCTGGTCCTGCCGGCCACGGTGGTCTGCCTGGGCAGCCTGGGCAACCTGGTCCGCCAGACCACCAGCGCCGTCAGTGAGGTCCTGGGGGAGGACTACATCCGCACCGCCCGGGCCAAGGGCCTGGGGGAGTGGGCCGTCCTGTGGAAGCACGCCTTCCGCACCGCCCTCATCCCAGTCCTCACCACCATCCTGAACCACATCCCCCACATCATCGGCGGGTCCATGGTGGTGGAGCGGATCTTCGGCTGGCCCGGCATGGGCAGCCTGCTGTTCAATTCGGTGAACGGCCGTGACTACACCGTCATCATGGGTGTCACCGTGGTGGTGGCCCTGGCCGTTCTGGTCACCGGCATCCTCATGGACATCGTCTACCGCCTGGCTGATCCGGGCGTGGGATGGGGAGGTGACCGGACATGAAGAAGGGGAACCATCCCGTCCTCCGGCGGTTTCTGGAGGATAAAAAGGCCGCCATCAGCCTGGGCTTCCTGATCGTGGAGATCCTGATCCTTCTGATCCTGCCCCTCCTGGTGGGTCAGGACCCCAATCTCACCGACAAGACCGCCGGCTTCTGGGCGCCCCCCAGCGATGCCCATCTGCTGGGCACCGATGACGTGGGCCGTGATATCCTGGCCCGCCTCCTGTACGGCGGCCAGATCTCCCTGCTGGTGGGCTACCTGTCCGCTGTCCTGGGCATCCTTCTGGGTGTCCCCCTGGGCCTGCTGGCGGGATACAAGGGGGGTAAGTGGGAATACTGGATCATGCGTGCCTGCGACACCTTCCAGGCCTTTCCCAGCATGATCCTGGTCCTCTGCCTGGTGTCCCTGCTGGGTCCCTCGGTGTGGAATATCATCCTGGTCCAGGGTGTCCTGGGCTGGTCCTCGGTGGCCCGTCTGGTCTACGGCAGCACCCTCTCCGTGAAGGAGAAGGAGTATGTGGAGGCCTCCCGTGCCCTGGGCGCCACCGACCGGGCCATCCTCTTCCGGACCATCCTGCCCAACGTCATCGCCCCTGTGTGGGCGGCCTTCCCCATGAAGGTGGGCCGGGCCATCCTGTCCGAGTCCAGCCTGAGCTTTCTGGGCGTGGGCCTACGGACTCCCCAGGCCTCCTGGGGCAACCTCATGCAGAATGCCCTGGAGCTCATCACCCTGACCACCCGCCCCTGGGCCTGGATCCCCCCCGGCCTGTGCATCGTGGTTACAGTCCTGGCCCTCCTGCTGGTGGGTGAGGGTCTGCGGAAGGCCCTGAATCCCCGGGGAAGCCGGTAAAGACCTTGCAATCCTCAGGGAATCGGTATACAATATATGTGCTGAAACTTACCATAAAGTTCCATTTTTGTTGACATAGTACTCGAGGAGGTACCTACCCCATGCGCAAGACCAAGATCATCTGCACCATGGGCCCCGCCACGGACGATCCCGCCGTCCTGGAGGCCCTGATCCAAAACGGTATGAATGTGGCCCGTTTCAACTTCTCCCACGGCAATCACGAGGAGCAGAAGGCCCGGCTGGAAAAGCTGAAGGCCGCCCGCCAGAAGCTTGGCATCCCTGTGGCTGCCCTGCTGGACACCAAGGGTCCTGAGATCCGTCTGAAGACCTTCACCAATGGCAAGGAGGTCCTGGAGACCGGCCAG
>JAFXCU010000022.1 GCA_017521345.1 Ruminiclostridium sp.
CCGGGGGATGGGATCACTTCAGATCGTCGTTGTACACAGCACGGTCGCCGCCGATGAACTTAGGGCGGACCCGGGCGGCCAGCAGGATGGCCTCACCGATGTGCTTCTGCTCCAGACGGACGGGAACGGCCACGTGCTTCAGGTGCATACCAATGAGGGTACCGCCGATGTCCAGGCCGGCGTCGGCCTTGATGTGCTCCACGGCCACAGGCTCACGGAAGGAGTGATAGGCGGCGGTGGCAAAGGAGCTGCCTGCCTTGGGCTGGGGGACCACGTTGCAGATCTCTGCAAAGGGCACGGCGTCCCGCTCCACGATGATGGCCCGGTTCAGATGCTCACAGCACTGGGCGGCCAGGTAGATGCCCTGGGGGACCAGGACTTCATTCAGACCGTCAAAGATGGCTTGTCCGATCTCGGGGCTGGAGTGGCTGCCCACCTTGTGGCCGGCAACCTCGCTGGTGGAGCAGCCTACCACCAGGATCTGGCCCTTCTTCAGCTTGCCTGCCTGGCAGATCTGCTGGGCGGCCAGCTTGGCTTCGTTACGAACTTGATCCAACATGATTGACACCTCTATCGTATTCTCTTCTCTGTTCCACAGGGAAGGCTATTCTCTCACCTGTATTATACCTGTTCTTGGCCTGTTTTCTATAGCCAAAAAAGGAAAATTTCACAAGGTCAGTTTTCCCCCCGCTGGGTCTTTAACTTCTCCTCGATGATCCGGCGGCGGCGAGAGCGGATGCTCAGGTACAGGCGGAAGAGCTCAGACCCGATGATGATACCCACGGCAATGCCCACCGCAATGGAGCCGGTCTCGGCCCCTTTCCGGATGATCTGGGACATATTCTTGCTGACGATGGCCTCCATGGTATAGTAGAGGGCGCCGCCGGGCAGGAGGGGCACGATGCCCGTCAGCAGGAAGATGTTGGCCGGGGCCTTCCGCAGGCGGGCCATCCACTCCGACCACAGGCAGATGAGGGCAGCGGCAATGAGGTTGCTCACAAAAACGCTGGCCCCATGCTCCCAGGCGATGAGATAGAAGGTCCAGGACAGGGCTCCTCCCAGGGTGACCAGGGGCAGATGACGGGGGTTAACACTGAACAGGAAAGCAAAGCCCAGGGTACCCAGGGCAGCCGCAACGATCTGGATGATATGCTCGGTCACAGGATGCCACCTCCTATCATCATGGCGGCGGCATAGCCGATGGCGATAGCCCCGGCTCCCAGGACGGCCTCGGTCATCCGGTAGATGCCCGTGAGGATGTCCGAGTAAAAGAGCTCACGGACCCCGTTCACCAGCGCAAGTCCCGGAATGAAAATCATGATGGTGCCGATGACGATCTGATCCAGGTCCAGACTCCAGCCCATGCCGGCCACCGTCCGGGCCAGAAGGCCAGACAGGAAGCAGGCGATGAGGGTGTAGATGGTCCGGTGCTGCCGGTGGGCCCGGCGGAACTGCTCCAGGCAGTAGATGAAGAAGCCGATGGCCGCCGCTGCCAGACCGTCCAGCAGGTTTCCGCCGAAGAAGACGGCAAAGGCACCGGAGCCCAGCAGGTAACCCCCCAGCTCTGACCAGGACCAACGGGGGCCGCTGTGGTCCAAAACCTTGGGCAGGTCCGTCAAGGGGGGCACCAAATCACAGATATACCGGGCGGCAGCGTTGATGTCCTCCAGCCGCTGGAGGTTGGTGCCGGTCTTGTCCGGCAGGACCATACAGGTGCTGGTGTAGTGCTCCCCCTCCTCATTCTTCACGGTCACTGCCGTCTGGGAGGCCAGGGCGTGGGCGTCCAGCACCTCCAGCCCGTAGGCCCGGAGGATGCGGGCCATGGTGTTCTCGGCACGCCAGGCCTCGGCGCCGCACTCCATCATTTTCCGTCCTATATTTAAGGTGTACTCCACAAGGGATTCCATTTCTTTCTGCGTCACAGGATCACTCCTTTCCAGAGAACGCCATGATAAACCAATCCAAACCAAAATACAAGGGAAAAAGAACACAGAAATCTCCTTTCTTTTCCCGATCCTCTGCACAGGATTGACGGCTCCCTGAAAATAGGGTAAACTAATAGGCAAGAAATCTGAATTTTCGACTTTTGGAGGTGTTCCTATGTGGGATCGCGTCACATTCAAAGCCACCGGCAAAGCAAACTTCAAGGCCCACTACTGGCCTTTCGTGGGGATCAGCCTGCTCCTGGGTCTTGCCTCTGGAGCCTTCTTCGTGGACATTGATACCAACGAAATTTCCTACCATGTCCAGAGCATGAACATAGACGGCATCCAGCAGTTCTACTACTCTGTGGAGCCCATCCTGGGGCTCGCCGCCTCCCTTGTTGCCCTCTCCTCCATTGGTATCTTCGCCCTGACCCTTCTGGTGGGCAACCCCCTGGAGGTGGGTGCCTTTCGCTACTTCCTGGAGAACACCACCTTCCACACCGGCGACATGGGCCGCATCGGCATGGGCTTCTCCGTAAACTACGGCAACGTGGTGCTGACCCAGTTCCTGCGGAACCTGTACATCTTCCTGTGGTCCCTCCTGTTTGTGATCCCCGGCATCGTCCGGGCCTATGGATACTTCGCCGTGCCCTACATCCTGGCGGAGAACCCCAACATGGACCACAAGCGCGCCCTGGAACTGAGCCGCCAGATGACCATGGGATTCAAGGGCGAGCTCTTCGTCACCGACCTGTCCTTCCTGGGCTGGCATCTGCTCAACGCCCTGACCGTTGGCATCCTGGGCATCTTCTACGTAACCCCCTACCTCAACGGCACCAAGGCGGAGATCTACCGGTTCCTCCGGGCCAACGCCATCCAGCAGGGCATCACCAGCCCTCAGGAACTCCCCGGCATGGGCAGCCTGTAAGCCAATCAAGCCTCCTGCGGCATCCCGCAGGAGGCTTTTTCCGTTCACCTGGGGGAATTTATTCCTTTGGGCAAGTTGCCGAATCCGCAAAAATCCATCCGCCGGAAGGATTCCAGAAATAAATATTCATACTTCGTCAGAAAACGCAGAATCTCATGCAGACTTACCCGCATATATCAGGATATTTACCAGGTCATAATGGTACAACCCGTAAGATTTCTTGAAATTTCCGGGTCTGTATTCCACGTTTTTCTCCGGTTTTTCTGAAATTTTCGTCATCTTTCCGACGGTCAAAATCCACCGAACCCACCCAAAAACATTGAAATTTTGCGCTCATTATGATATCTTATACAATGATGTTTTTTGCATTAAAGCGCCATGTAGGTAAAGTATCGTCCCACCTTCCTTTTGGGCTTTTTCAAGATATCTCCCTTGCATAGTTTGATGCAAAATCATGTTCCATATAGAGAACGAAACACAAAACAAGGCAGGAATGAGTATGAATTCAAAGACAATGTTTTACATCCTGAAACGCCTCTTGCTGGCGCTTCTGACGGTGTGGCTGGTCATAACGATCACCTTCTTCGTTATGCGTGCCGTGCCCGGCGGCCCCTTCCTGGGTGAAAAGGCCGTCTCGGAAGCTGCCATCAAGGCGCTGGAAGCCAAGTACGGCATGGACAAACCCCTGTTCCAGCAGTACCTGACCTATCTGAAGGACATCTTCACCGGTCTGGACTTCGGCCCCTCTCTGAAGCAGCGCGGCCGTGAGGTCATCGACATCATTTCCGACGGTCTGAAGATCTCCGCCAAGCTGGGCGTCATCGCCGCCTTCAGTGCAGCCGCCATCGGCATCCCTCTGGGCGCTGTGGCCGCTTTGCGCCGCAACACCATCGTAGACCGTATCATCATGGTCATCACCACCGCCAGCATCTCCATGCCCTCCTTCATCATGGGCGCTCTGCTGCTGGTTCTCTTCTGCGTGCAGCTTCAGGTCCTCCCGGCCAACGGCACAACAACGGCGGGCTTGATCCTACCGGTCATAACCCTGGCCCTATACCCCATGGCCTACATCACCCGTCTGACCCGCTCTTCTATGCTGGACGTTCTGGGCCAGGACTACATCCGCACCGCCAAGGCCAAGGGCGTGGCAGGTCCCCGGATCATCTTCGGCCATGCACTGAAGAACTCCCTGATCCCCGTGCTGACCTACTTCGGCCCCATGCTGGCCTACATCGTCACCGGTTCTCTGGTGGTTGAGCAGATCTTTGCCGTCCCCGGCATCGGCCGCGCCTTCATCACCAGCATCACCGGCCGTGACTATCCCCTGATCATGGGCACCACCATCGTCCTGGCCACCCTGATCGTCATCATGAACCTGGTGACCGACATCCTGTATAAGGTCGTCGACCCCAGAATCAATCTGGAATAAAGGAGGGAAGAGAAACAATGAGCAAAAAACTGCTGAGCATGCAGGTGAATATGGACGCATTCCTGCCCGCAACCGATGCGGAAAAGGCATACATGGTCCAGATGCGCCCCTCTTCCACCTTCTTTAAGGACGGTGTCCGCCGGCTGAAGAAGAACAAGGTGGCCTCCACCTGCTTCGTGATCATCGTGCTGATCACCATTTCCGCTATCTTCCTTCCCATGTTCTGGCCCTACGCTTACGATGCCCAGCTGGGCATGATCCCCGGCCAGCCCATGGATCCCTCCTTCAACAACCTGGCTCCCTTTGAATACAGCGCCACCGAGCTGGCCAGACAAGCCGCCGGCGAGAACATCTTCCCCCACATCTTCGGCACCGACTCCTCCGGCCGCGACTACTTCATCCGCGTGGTCTACGGCACCCGCATCTCCCTGGCCGTCGGCTTCTTCGCCAGTATCATCGTTCTGATCATCGGCATGACCATCGGCTCCATCTCCGGCTTCTGCGGCGGCAAGGTGGACATCGCCATCATGCGTATCGTTGACATCATCTACTCTCTGCCCGACATGCTGATGGTCATCCTGCTCTCCTCCGTCCTGGGCGTCACCCTGGAGTCCGTCATCGAGGGCACCGTCTTCGCCAAGCTGGGCACCAACATGATCTCCCTGTTCATCGTCTTCGGCCTGCTGTACTGGGTCTCCATGTCCCGTCTGATCCGCGGTCAGATCCTGTCCCTCCGCGAGCAGGAATACGTTCTGGCCGCCCAGGCCACCGGCGCAAAGGGCAAGTGGATCATCACCAAGCACCTGCTGCCCAACTGCATCTCCGTGGTCATCATCTCCACCTGCCTGCAGATCCCCAGCGCCATCTTCACCGAGAGCTACCTGTCCTTCCTGGGCCTGGGCGTCAACGCTCCCATGCCCTCCCTGGGCTCCCTGGCCTCCGACGCGCTGAACGGTCTGAGCTCCTATCCCCACCGTCTGGTCATCCCCGCTCTGGTCATCTCCCTGATCGTTCTTTCTCTGAACCTCTTCGGCGACGGCCTGCGGGACGCATTCGACCCCAAGCTGAAGAACTGAGAAAGGAGGCGCAACACCTATGGCATTATTAGAAGTTAACAACTTACAGACCTCCTTCTTCACCCCCGCAGGCGAAGTGAAGGCCGTCAACGGCGTCTCCTTCAACCTGGACCGGGGCAAGGTCCTGGGCATCGTGGGCGAGTCCGGCTCCGGCAAGTCCGTCACCGCCTACTCCATCATGCAGATCCTCGCCTCCACCGGCAAGATCGTGGGCGGCTCCATCAAGCTGGACGGCCAGGAGCTGGTAAACGCAGGCGAGAAGGTCATGCAGGAAGTCCGCGGCAACAAGGTGAGTATCATCTTCCAGGACCCCATGACCTCCCTGAACCCCACCTACACCATCGGTAAGCAGCTGATGGAGGCCATCCTGCTGCACATCACCAGTGATGAGAAGCAGGCACGCCAGATCGCTATCGACACCCTGCGTGCAGTTGGTATCGCCAACCCCGAGCAGCGTGTTGACGAGTATCCCCATCAGCTCTCCGGCGGCATGCGTCAGCGTGCAATGATCGCTATGGCTCTGGCTTCCAAGCCCGCCATCCTGATCGCCGACGAGCCCACCACCGCTCTGGACGTTACCATCCAGGCTCAGGTTCTTGACCTGATCAACGATCTGAAGCGTGAAAATAACACTGCTGTTATCTTCATCACCCATGACATGGGCGTTATCGCCGAGATGAGCGACGACGTTGCAGTTATGTACCTGGGCAAGGTTGTTGAGGCTGCTGACGTAGATACTCTGTTCTACAACCCCATGCATCCCTACACCAAGGGCCTGCTGAAGTCCATCCCCACCGCTGATAAGCAGCATAAGGGTCGTTTCGATTGTATCTCCGGTACCGTACCCTATGCAATGAACCTGCCCGTGCAGTGCGGCTTCTGCGATCGCTGCGAGGAAGCAATTCCCGGCGTTTGCGACAAGGGTTACCCCCCGAATGTCGAAGTCGAGCCCGGCCACTTCGTTCGCTGCTTCAAATTTGCCGATAAGGGAACGGAGGGTAAATAAATGGAGAACATCAAGTACACCAACCCCATTATTGAGGTAAAGAACCTCAAAAAGTATTTCCCCATCCAGGCTGGCTTCTTCAAGAAGACCGTCGGCTACGTCAAGGCCGTTGACAACGTTGATATGTATATCAACGAAGGCGAGACCCTGGCTCTGGTTGGTGAATCCGGCTGCGGCAAGACCACCCTTGGTCGTTCCGTTCTGCAGCTGATCAAGCCCACCTCCGGCTCTGTTCTGTTCAACACCAAGGAGAACAAGCAGGTTGAGCTGACCACCATGCCTTATTCTCAGCTGCGTGAAACTCGTCGTGACATGCAGATGATCTTCCAGGATCCCTATTCTTCCCTGAACCCCCGCATGACCGTTCTGAACATCATCTCTGAGCCCCTGGTATGCCACAAGCTGATGGGCGGCGCCGAGATGCGCGAATACGTTCAGGAGCTGATGGAAACCGTAGGTCTGAACCCCCGTCATCTGGAGCGCTATCCTCACGCGTTCTCCGGCGGCCAGCGTCAGCGTATCGGTATCGCCCGCGCTCTGGCAACCAAGCCCCGCTTCATCTGCTGTGACGAGGCCGTTGCTGCACTGGACGTTTCCGTTCAGGCTCAGGTTCTGAACCTGCTGATGGAACTGCAGGAGAAGATGCATCTGTCCTACATGTTCATTTCTCATGACCTGGGCGTTGTATCTCATATCTCTGACCGCGTTGGTGTTATGTACGTAGGTCACATGGTCGAGCTGGCTGACACTGTTAAGCTGTTCGCCCGTCCTCTGCATCCCTACACCGAGGCGCTGCTGTCCGCGAAGCCCGTTGCCGATCCTCGCAACAAGTCCCAGCGTATCATGCTCGAGG